>VHCZ01000105.1 GCA_016871535.1 Verrucomicrobiota bacterium | reverse complement strand
GGGCTGTAAGGACCGAGCCAACGCAGGCCACGGACAAAAGACCCGCCGCCCGGAGGGTTTTCGCGCCAAAGGCCGCCTGGCTTCGTTGCTCCTCAGTCGAAGATCCAGGGAGGATATTCTCCTTCGTCGCGCCTCGCCATCCGGCCTTTGGCGCGAAAACAGGACCCCGCGGAATTTTCGGACACGCTCTAATGACGGCAGGACGGTTTTGGTCGATTGAATGTGGTCGGCGAGGGCGCCGGCCACCGCGCGCGAGGCGCGTGCGCTCCCCCTGTCTGATTACGGCTTACGCCACAAACTGGCATGAATCTCGCTGTAAATTTTTTGGGCTACCCGTGAACAGATTTGCAACTATCCTCCTTCTGGTGGCGGCGCTGGAATGGAACGCCGCGTCGTTCGGCCAATCCCCCGCCGCCGACGCGAATCGCGAACCCGGCTTCCGTCCGGATCGAATCCTGGTTCAACTCAAGGAGAGCGCGAATCTGCAAGAACTCGCAACTCTCCACTCCCGCCACCGAACCCGAGTTGTCCGCCGCTTCAAAAGTTTGGAGAATGTCGATGTCGTCGAATTGCCCCCGGCCGCCGCAGTGCCCAATTTTCTGGAGAGATTCCGCGCGAGCGGACTGATTGAACGCGCGGAGCCGGACTACTGGATTCGCGCCGCGGTCACGCCCAACGATCCGCGCTTCACCGACGGCACACAGTGGAACCTGCGCAACACCGGCCAAAACGGGGGTTTGCCCAACGCCGACATCAAGGCCGTCGCCGCGTGGGATGTCCTGAACTCCGCCAGCAATATCGTCGTGGCTGTGATCGACGGCGGGATTCGTTACACCCACCAGGACCTGGCGGGCAACATGTGGGTCAATCCGGGCGAATCAGGCCTGGACGCGCTCGGCCGGGACAAACGAACCAACCGCGTCGATGACGATGCGAATGGAATCATCGATGACGTTTATGGCATCGACGCCGTCAACAACACGGGCGACCCGAAAGACTCCGACGGCCACGGCACGCACGTCGCCGGCATTATCGGAGCGGTGGGCAACAACCGGCTCGGCGTCGCCGGCGTCGCGTGGAAAATTCAGCTCATGGCTTGCCGGTTTCTCGACAGCACGGGCTACGGTTCGACCTCGGACGCGATTCAATGCCTGGATTACGCGCGCGCGAAGGGCGCCAAGGTCATCAATGCCAGTTGGGGCGACACGGGCAACTCGACGTTTCTGCTCAGTGCCATCCAGCGGGCGCGCGACGCGGGCATTATCTTTGTGACTGCGTCGGGCAACGAGGGCAACAACAACGACGCGCTTTCCTTTTATCCAGCCAACTTCAATCTGGACAACATCGTCTCGGTGGCGGCCACGACGCGGACCGATGCGCTGGCGAGTTTCTCAAATTTCGGAGCGGCCACGGTCGATCTGGCGGCGCCCGGCTCCACGATTTACTCCACGTTCAACACCTCGGATTCGTCGTACACCTACAGCAGCGGCACTTCGATGGCGGTGCCGCACGTGACGGGCGCGATCGCGCTCCTGCGCGCGTTGCATCCCACCGAATCGTATCGTCAGATCATCAACCGCGTGCTCGCCACGACTGATCCGTTGCCTAGCCTGGCGGGCCGGTGCGCGACCGGTGGCCGCCTCAACCTGCAGCGCGCGCTCACGGCCAATTTGATCGCGGACTTCACCGCCTCGCCCACAGCGGGAAGTCCGCCGCTGAGCGTGCAATTTCGGAACACGTCCGTGGGCGAAAACCTCCGGCTCGAATGGGATTTCGGGGACGGCAGCGCCCGGAGCACCGCTCAAACTCAAACGCGCGTGTTCAGCAGCGAAGGAAATTTTACCGTGACGTTGACCGTGACCGATGCGAGCGGGAACACGAGCCGGAAAAGCCGCACGATTTCCGCCGTCGCCAATTACCAGGTGCGAAGCGCGACCTTCAACTGGATCGATCCTGCTTCGATGCCTGAGATCAGCCTGAGCGACAACGACGTCAGCGCGGCGCGAGCCTTGCCGTTCAGTTTCAATTTTTACGGGCAAAACTATGAACAGCTTTATGTCGGCGCAAATGGCTTGATCGGCTTCACCAATCAGCGCCTGGACACCTCTGCCAACACGGATTTGCCCAGTCCCGGCCTGCCCAACGCCGTGATTTGCCCGTGGTGGGACGATCTGAATCCGCCTTCCGGCGGCAAAGTGCGCATCGGATCGGTCGGCGCCGCGCCGAATCGGCGCGCGGTCATCTCGTGGGTGAACGTGTCGCACAAGGAGCGGTCTGATTACTCGTTCACGTTTCAAGTGGTGTTGAGCGAAGGGTCGAATGAAATTCTCTTTCAATATTTGCAGGTCCAACCCAGCCGCAGCCGGGGCGCAGGCAAGACGGCCACCGTGGGGATCGAGAACGAAACGGGATTGGTCGCGCGAAGGTACTCCTACGATGGGAGCACGCTGCTCCGCAACAATCAGGCGATTTTGTTTGTTCCCTCCTCGAGGGGCGGAATGGTCGTGACGCCGTCCGTGGCCTTGAATTCATCCGGTCCCGTCGGCGGGCCGTTCAACCCGCCCGGCCAGGCTTACGTCATTCAGAACACGGCGACGTCGAGTCTGGACTGGGCCGCGAGAAAACGGCAGCCCTGGCTTTCGCTGTCCGCGACGAACGGCACGCTGGCCGCGGGACAGAGCGCGGTTGTGACGGCGACGATTAATTCTGAAGCCCAGGGCTTGCGGGCGGGGAGTTATCTGGACGCGATTGATTTCATCAATCTGAAGAGCGGCAGCGGAAATACCAGCCGTTCCGTCACGCTGGCGGTCAATGGCACGAATGGCATTCTAGAGGTGACGCCGCCTTCGGCATTCGTGTCGAGCGGTTTTGTGGGCGGGCCGTTCAACCCCGCCACGCAAATCTTCACGCTCGTCAATACGGGCGACGCCGCCGTGGAGTGGACCGCCACGGCGTCCAAGGAATGGATTTCCGTCACACCGGTCCGAGGCACTCTGGCGGCCGGAGACGGAACGACGGTGACTGCCTCGGTCGGTAGCGACGCCAACGAATTGCCCGACGGCACGCACACGAACCGCATCGCGTTCACAAACAGGACTAATGGCCAGGGCAATACCGAGAGCCTGGTCGTCCTGACGGCCATTTCTCCGACCGCCTCGCTCGTGGTTTCTGCTTCGGATACGCTGCGTTTCAGCGGCGCGCCGGGTGGGCCGTTCCTGCCCGCCAGGGCCAGTCTCACGCTCAAGAATCCAAGCGACTCCAGTCTGGAATGGACGGCGTCGGGTGTGCCGTTGTGGTTGACGCTTTCGGTTGAGGGCGGGCACCTGGACGCCGGGGCGGAAGTGGTCATCGACATTTCTCTCAACGCGAATGCAGTTGCCCTGCCCGCGGGCACTCACTCTTCGCGGCTGACTTTCACCTCTACGGGCGGAGGAGCGCGAGCGACTGTGGACGCCGCGTTGGTCATTCAATCCAGGACCCCGGCCGCCAGCGTGGCTTTCGATCGGGATCGCGCGAGTTTGCGATTGCGCGTCACGGGAGAACCCGGCCTCATCTACGTGCTGGAGGCGTCCGCGAATCTGTTGCAATGGTCGCCCATCGCGACGAACACGATCACCGCCGACGGATTTTTCGATATAACGGATCTGGATGCGAAGACGGTTCCGCATCGGTTCTATCGCGTTACCCTCGCGCCGGATTCGTCCGCGCAGGGCGCATCTCTGGACTTCAGATGACAAAGCCACACAGCTCATGCTTAGATTGGGCCGTGCAAAATCCTGTTCTGGTTGCGCTCGACGTTCCGACTGCGGAAGAGGCCCTTCAGCTTGCCAAACGACTGGCCGGAGTTGTCGGCGGGTTCAAAATCGGCAGTGAACTGTTCACGCACGCCGGACCAAGCATCGTGCGGCAATTTCGCGAACTGGGCAGCGCCGTTTTTCTCGACCTGAAATTTCACGACATCCCCAACACCGTCGCCAAAGCCGTGGCGGCCGCGGTGCAGTTGGATGTGCAGATGCTGACGGTCCACACGAGCGGAGGGCGGGCCATGATGGCCGCAGCCGAACAATCCGCGCAGCAAGCCTCGCAAAAACTGGGATGTGCGGCTCCGCTCGTGCTGGGGGTGACCGTCCTGACCAGCCTCAATTCCAATGAACTCAGCGAGGTCGGGATCGAACCCGACGTGAGCCGGCAAGTAGAGCGGCTGGCTGATCTTGCGGTGAAATCGGGCTTGCGCGGGTTGGTTTGTTCACCGCTGGAGGTGGCGCGATTGCGCCAGATCGTGCCCTCCACGCTGAAGCTTGTTACCCCGGGCATTCGAGGTCCGGCGGACAAAGCAGACGACCAGAAACGGACGCTGAGTCCGGGGGAAGCGATCCAGGCGGGTGCCGATTTTCTGGTCATTGGCCGGCCCATTTACGCGGCGTCCGATCCGAGGGCCGCCGCCGAAGGGATCGTTTCGTCGTTGGGCACGACATGAATCGACAACACGGCCACGTCAGAAACCGGGACTACGTCTGCTTTCGAAATTCGGCTTGCCTCTTCATTCGCGCAGGGGCTTGAATGCCTCCGCAAGGCACGAAGGCAGGTTTATGGAGATCAAGCGGCTTCATGCGCGTCCCGCGAGCGGGCGGGGCATGGTTGCTTTCACCCTGATCGAACTGCTGGTCGTAATCACGATTATCGCATTACTGGCCAGCCTGCTGCTGCCGACACTTTCCCGATCGAAGTCGGCAGGGCAATCAATCAAGTGCAGGAACAATCTGCGCCAGTTGGGCGTGACGTTGACCCTGTTTGTCGGAGATCAGGAATTTTATCCTTTTTACCATTTGGCGGAGCGCGAGACGGCTCGCCTGGCCCATTACTTGCGGGATTATCGCGGTTTGGACTGGGAGTGGGCATTGAGGTTCTATCTCGAACAGGAAAAGCTTTCCGCGGACCGCCAAACCCAGTCGAGCGACCTTTTTTCTGTCCGACTCATAAAACCGGGGCAGCCATAGGCCGATTGGGCCGAAGCTACGGCTATAACGCTCGCGGACTTGAGGATGGCGCTTCAGAGCCATTGGGCATCGGCGGGTCAGGACCGGGTCTGCCAAGTCCGTGGCCTCTACGTCCGACCGCAGAGGCGGAGGTCAAAAACCCAAGTGACATGATGGCCATTGGAGATTCTTTTGGTCGCACTGATGACGGAAGGATCTACGAGACTGCCGGCATGATGTTGAGGGGCAACCTCGGTGATGCTGGCCCCGCTCAGACAGGGGTGGCTCGGAAACGGCACAGAGGCCGGTTGAACGCGGTCTTTTGCGACGGGCATGTGGAAGGGATAACCCTTCAGCGGTTGTTCTTGGACAAGGCAGACGAGGCCCTCCGCCGCTGGAATCGAGATAACGAACCGCATCGGGAACGGCTGATACGACAAGAGCAGTTGGAGAAGCTTAGGCCGGGCTCTCTGTGAACGCGTCGGTAGGGCGGACCTGCCGGTCCGCCGTAATCCCGTTCATGGTCCCAATGCACGTCCGTAGAGCAGGCTTTCCAGCCTGCCGGTTCTTGCGACTTTCCAGTCGCCCGGCGGACGGGACTGGAAAGTCCCGCCAACCCGCAGACAGGAATGTCTGCGCCACGTTTCAAGGAAAGCCTCCTCAGGGTCAGGGACGCGGTGGAACGCGTCCTTACCAGTTAGAATGAGGATGGCTTGGTCGCGGCTTTCAAGCGGGCGACGAAATCGTCGCTGGACAGGCGGTAACGGAAGACCTCCACGCCTTCCACGGCCACCACCGGAATGGCGTGCTTGTACCGCTCGTAGATTTCCAGGTCGCTGAGAATGTTGATTTCGACCAGATCGAACGCGCATTGGCCACGGGCGCGCTCGATTTGTTCCAGCGCCTTGTCGCACAGCGGACAATTCGGTTTGGTGTAAAACGTCACCGTGGCCATGGCGTTGGGTTTACCAGACCTGGATCGAATCGGCGCGAAAGATTTCCTCCAGCAACCCCTGATAGTCCGGCTCCCGCGCGTTGCAGTCCACCACGGTGACCTCCTGATCCGGCAGTTGGCGCTGGCCGTCGATCACGGTCTCAGCCAGAGGGTCATTCGGTGTGGTTAAAATGTGCAGCGCGCGGCGCATCGTCCTAGAAGAAGGGGTTCAGGGTTCAGAAGCGCGTCACGTACTCGCATTGCGCGGTCAGAGTCGCCAGCTCGGTTTGAGTCAACTCTTGAATTGGACAGATCGGCTGGCCAAGCAGGTTCAGGAACGCATTGCCCTTCTCCAGGTAAACGGGCCGGCCCAAGTCGCGAATGATGGGCAAGTACTGGATGAAGTGATCCGCATCGACCCATTCCTCCGGCGATTCGCCCAGCGCCAGCGCCGCGGCCCCGTGGAGAAGAAGGCGGACATCCACCTGTTTCCATGCGCCAACGCCCGCTGCGATGCGGATCGCCTCGGCCGGGCGCGCGCTCGACCGGGGATCGCTGGTGACCACGAACAAAATGCTTCGGCTCATTAATTGAAGCTCACGAAGCGGTCGGTCGCCTCGATCAATTCGTTGACCACGGAAAGGCCCGCGTAAGTCGCGAGATCGTTGAGCGGCAAGGCGCGTCGATGGGCGCCGAAAGCGCAGGCGTAAAGGTGAAGCCCGTGCTGTTTGAGAAGCTGCAATCTCGCGTCGCTCACGCCGGCGACCGCGTCGTCGATGCAGTAGAGATAGACGACCACACCTGCCGCCAGAGCCGCTTCGGCCAACTTGAGGCCGCGATCGAAGTTGGGCTGGCCAGGCCGGGCGGAAATCAGCAAACCGAGCTTTTTTCCGCGCAGGTTCAAGAGCAGCCTCCAATTGCATCACGGCAATTCCTTCAGCCGAATGCGGCGGTATTCCATTTGCCCGCGATCCCCTTCCAGGCCGATGGGGCCGGTCTCCGGGACTTTCAGCGCGGCTTCGAGCACTTCGCCGTTGCACGTGCAATGCGCGACGCCGTCCTTCACAGTCACTTCAATTTCATTCCAGTCTTGCGGTTTGTACTTCTGGAGCGCTTTGTACGGGCCGGCGACGAGGTAATCGCGGCATTGCAGTTGCGGTTTGCGAATGAAGATGCCGCTGTCGGCGTTCACGGCGGCGCGGAATTCGAGCTTCAAGTTGAAATTCTTCGGGAACTCGCGCGTCGTCCAGATCACCTGAAACAAGCGAGGCTCCCGGGCGTTGACGGTAAGAATGCCGTCCTTGGCCGTGTAGCGCCCGTCGCTGCTGGCCGTCTTGCCGTCGAAGTTGTTCGTCCGGTAGCCCCAGCCGGTCAGATCCTTGCCGTTGAACAGGCTGAGGTAGCCAGGTTCGAGCCTGAAACCATCGGCTGCGGCTGCGGCTTGAGTGGCGGTGGCAAGGAAGAGCACGGCGAGAGCAATGCGTGGAGAAAGATTCGGCTTCATGATTTTGGAATGTGGTGCGGTCGGGAATTTGCGCACGGGGCATCGCAGTGGCAAGCCCGAAAAAGCCCGACGCCGGCGGAGCTGGACCGAGTTTCTCGTTGCGCAGATTCACAATTCGGCCCTGCACTCGGGTAGCTCGTGCCTCGCAACCCTGGGCTTTGAGGCAGAATCCCGTTGGGATTCCCCCCCCTGCCCACTTGCCTCTGGCTTTTCGCGCGCAGGTTGGTGTAATCCCCGGACGGATATGGAAGAAGAGAAGACCAGGTTTGGCCCCGAGCATTTCATCAATCGCGAGTTGAGCTGGCTTGAATTCAATCTGCGCGTGCTGGACGAGGCGCTGGACACACGCAACCCGCTGCTCGAACGCGTGAAGTTTTTCTGCATCGTCAGCTCGAACCTCGACGAATTCTTCGAAGTGCGCGTTGCGGGTCTCAAACAACAGATGGAAAGCGGCGCGTCGGAACGGAGCATCGACGGGTTGACCGCATCGGAGACGTTCCGTGTGATTCACAAACGTGTCCGTCGCATGGTGGAACAGCAGTACACCTGCTGGCGGGAGCAACTCGTGCCGGGCCTGGCCGAGCAGGGCATCCGCTTCCTTGCCTGCAAGGAACTCAGCGCCCGGGACGCAGCCTGGATAGAGAAGTTTTACCGGGCGGAGGTTCGCCCCGTGCTGACGCCGCTTGGCATTGACCCGGCGCACCCGTTTCCCCAACTGCTCAACAAGTCCCTGAACGTCATCGTGCAACTGCAAGGAAAACACGAAGGCGAAAACCGGGAGCGGCTCGCCGTGGTCCAGGTCCCGCGCGTCCTGCCCCGTCTGGTGCGGCTGCCGCACCCGGATCCACGGCGCGAATACGTGTTCCTCGGACGCATCATCGTTAACTTCCTGGCCGACCTTTTCCCCGGCATGAAGATTCGCGGGCACTGGCTGTTCCGCGTCACGCGAAACAGCGAACTCTACATCGACGAGGAAGAAGAAAAGAACTTGCTCCGGGCGGTGGAAAACGAATTGCACAATCGCCGCAAAGGCGACGCGGTGCGGCTGGAGGTGGAACGCGATTGTCCCCTTGCGATTCAAAGCCAGCTTCTGGAAACCTTGCGCTTGACGGAAGAGGATCTCTACGTGATCGACGGCCCGCTCAACCCGGCGAAGTTGATGACGATTTGCGAAGGGGATTACGCGCCGGAGCTCCGCGACCCGCCGCAGGTCCCGCCCGTGGCCAAAGCGCTGCGCGATCAACCGGACGTCTTCGCGACGATCCGCCAGCGGGACATCCTCCTCCATCATCCCTACGAAAGCTTCGGCAGCGTGGTCGAATTCCTCGAACAAGCCGCCGAAGACCCGCAGGTGCTGGCGATCAAGCAAACGCTCTATCGCACCGGTGGCGACCCGCGAATTGTCGGCGCGCTCATGAACGCGGTGCGGAACGGCAAGCAAGTCACGGCGGTGGTGGAATTGAAGGCGCGCTTCGATGAGGCGAACAACATTTTGTGGTCCCGCCGGCTGGAAGAAGCAGGGGTCCACGTGGTGTACGGTCTGGTGGGATACAAAATCCATTGCAAGATGGCGCTGGCCGTCCGCCGGGACGCCGACGGGATTCGGCGCTACCTCCATCTCAGCACGGGCAACTTCAATCCCACCACGGCGCGGGTTTACACGGACATCGGTTTGCTGACTTGCCGCGAGGATTTCGGCGAGGACGCGACGAATGTGTTCAACCTGCTCACCGGGATTTGCCAGTTCCAGGGGATGCGGCAGTTCGTCGTCGCGCCGTTCGAGTTTCATTCGCGCATGGTCGCGCTGATCGAGCGAGAAGCAGAGAACGCGCGGAAGGGGCTGCCGGCGCGAATCATCGCCAAAATGAACGCGCTGGTGGATGCGCAGATCATCGAGGCGCTCTACCGCGCCTCCCAGGCCGGCGTGAAGATTGACCTGATCGTGCGCGGCATTTGTTGCCTGCGTCCTCAACTTAAAGGCATCAGCGACAACATCACCGTCCGCAGCATCGTGGATCGTTTTCTGGAGCACAGCCGCATCTACTATTTCGAGAACGCCTGCCAGCCGGAAGTGTTCGTAGGGAGCGCGGATTGGATGCCTCGGAATTTCTTTGGGCGGATCGAAGTGGCGTTCCCGATTCTGGACGGGAATCTCCGGGAACGGGTGATCGAGGAGATTCTGGCGGTCCTGTTGCGGGACAACGTCAAGGCGCGGAGTCTGCAAGCGGATGGATCGTACCGCGTGCTGCCTTTGAAGAAGGGAACACCTCCGCACCGCAGTCAAACGGAGTTCATCGCCCTGGCCTCCGCTCCGGCGAATCACCGCGGCGATCAGCCCGCTTCCAAACCGGCTTACCCGCGGGTCCGTCTCGCGCCCCGGCCGGCGTGATTTCCGATCTTGAATTCCAAGTTTGAAACGCGGGCAGGCTGGAAGCCTGCCCTACTTTGCCTTACCGATCACTGGCGACTGATTACTGATCACTGATTACTGACGACCGATCACTTCGTGGCCAGCCGCTCCGGCGGCATTTGAAAGGCGCGGGCGCGGAAGAGGAAATCGACGATGTTGCCTTCGTGCGGCTGGAGCCAGTCGAGCTTGATGGTCGGGATCGGGCCGATGTTCAACCGGTCGATGTTCGTCGCGTCGATCAACTCGTGTTCCCAGGCCTTGTCTTTCGTGATCGCGGAGCCGACCAGCGTTTGCCCGATCTTTTCGATCATCTGATCTTGCGGGCACTCCACGACGGTGACGTAAGGGAACATGTACTCGGTGTTGGCGATCTTCCGTTCGGGTGAATCGCAATGAATAACCCAGGGCCGGAGATACGCGCAGCGTTCCTTTTCGATCAAGCGCGGGCCGAACTTCGCGGTCATATCCGTCACCCCGTCTTCTTTGAGCTTGTCCTGAATCGTCGAGTGCACGGCCTGAGCCTGGCCAGCCACGGTGAACGCCGCGAGCGCCGCCGTGGGATCTTCCGGCGGCTTGGCGTCGATGGGGCCGAGGCGTTCGGCCAGGGCCTGGGCGATTTCCTTCGTGTGGCGCGAAGCCCACACGCCGGAGCAATTGATGCAGCCGCGGCCGCTGTTCAGATAAACGCTGTCCACCATCAGATCGAGATACTTCTCCCAGTTGTCCACCTCGTCATCGCCGAGGAGAATCTTGCTGAACCCGGGGCCGTGCACCTGGACGCGCGGGTTGCCTTCGTAACGCTTGACCGTTTCCGTGCTCCCAAAAATCATCGTGCGCCGGCAACGATTCACCACTTCGGCGCCCATTTCGCCCAGCCCAGGATAAATCCCGATGGCGTCCCTCGGCACACCCGCCTCGATAAACGCCGCCGCCATCCGGTACGGCGTCCAGGGCTCCTGCGGTCCGGGCTTGAGGATCAATCCAATCTGCATCGGGACCACGGGGAGCCAGAGCGTGTGGACGCCGGGCGAATTGGAAGGCAACACCATGCCCAGCACGGGCGTCTGCGCCTGATAACTCACGATCACGCCGCGAGACTCCATCCCGTAACCGCGGGTGAGAATCTCCAGGTCGAGTCCACGCGTCAGGCAATCCAGGATCCGGTCCATGTTCGAGAGCACGAAATGGTTCTTCGCCATGTTCGCTTTGCACATGTGTTCGGGCAGGCCGGTGGAAGCCGATTGCTGGCGCGCGAAATCATCCGGCGATTGCACGCCGTCGCCCATGGGAAGCGTGGCGTCTTTGTAAAGCTCGCCCGCCTTCTTCATGATCCTCACGAGATCGCGGATGGGGATTTCGCGCAGAGCATCGCGGGCGCGCTGGGACTTGCGCATGTCCTTGGCGAGGAGGCCGGGGTTGGCCTGGCTCACTTTGGCGAGCGGCTCGCCCGTGATGAAATGAACGACTTGATCGGCATCGAGGCTTTCGTAGGGCTGGCCCCAACGCAGGACAGGGATTTTTACCATAACGCGGCTTCTGTTTTCAGTTTTGGCACCGCGACATTGACCCTGCCGGGAAGGTTGGTTTCAAGGAAATTCTTGTCGGTTTGGCGCGCCGTCCCTTTCAAAAGGAGCGCGGACAGCCTTGTCCGCGAGTCGGGACATGGCACTGGAACGCGCGGACATGGATACCTGTCTAGCGTTTCGGACAATTCTCGATTCGTAGAGGGATTGGCGTTTCGTTCCCCCTCACCCCAGCCCTCTCCCTTGGGGAGAGGGAGAACTGATGCCAGGTTGGGGTCATTAAGGGAGGCTGCGGATTGTCCCACGACGGCTGCACCGCTTCCCTCTCCTTGGGGAGAGGGCCAGGGTGAGGGAAAAGGAAGCGAGCTTCACCCGGCTCATTGGATTTGCCGGGCATGCTAAACAGGTACGGACAAGACAGTCCGTGTTCTGGAAAATCGTAACGATTTGCGATAATTTCAGGCTGCACGACGAGTTCGATGGCCGCGCTTGGCATTGGTGGAGCTTGGAATTCTTTGACGATCTGGTAAGCAGTGGTGAACCATGAATCCAAGACCATGAAAGCCAGCTATTCCGTTTCCCGCCGCCAGTTTATCGCGAGCGCGGCCGCCGCCACCGCTGCACTCGCCGTGCCGCAACCCTCCCGCGCGGCAGAGGAGTCCTCCCTGCGGCGACTCAAAATCCTCGGCTTCTCCAAACCTTTTCAAAACCTGAACGCCGATGACACGGCGGACCTCGTCGCCGAGGTCGGCTGGGACGGCATCGAGTGTCCGGTGCGCGCCAAAGGCCAGATCGAACCGGAACGCGTCGAAGACGATTTGCCTAAGATGGCGGAGGCGTTGAAGCGCCGCAAACTGGAGCTGGCCATTCTCAGCACCGACATCCGCAATCCGTCGCAGCCGCTGACGCAAAAAGTGCTGCGCACCGCGAGCAAGCTCGGGGTCAAGCGCTACCGCCTCTCCTTCTGGAAATACAACGCGAACCGGCCCATCCCCGAACAATTGAACGAGATTCGGGCGGAACTGCGAGACCTGGCGGCGCTGAACCAGGAGCTCGGCCTGTGCGCGGGATTCCAGAATCATTCCGGGTCCGATTACGTGGGCGCGCCGGTCTGGGACATTTACGATTTGATCAAGGACCTGGACCCGCGGCAGATGGGCATTTGCTTCGACATCGGACATGCGACGTTGGAAGGCGGGATGTCCTGGCCCATCGAAGCGCGGCTGATGGAACGGCATTACACGGCGGTGTTCGTGAAGGACTTCCTCTGGCAAAAAGGACCGCGCGGGTGGCGAGCAGAGTGGTGTCCGTTGGGCGCTGGCATGGTCAATCGTTCCTTTTTCCAAACGCTCAAAAGGTCCACCTTCAACGGCCCGATTTCGCAGCATCACGAATATCCGCTCCAGGCCGGCAAAGAAATGATCGCCGCGTTCAAGAAAGATCTGCACGTGCTGAAGGAATGGCTGGGCTAAAAGGTGGTGCATCCTCGAGTTGTCGGTTCCATGAAGGCCTAGTGATGTGTCTCACAAATGGCTGGAGTTATGTTGCGCCCAAAACGGCCTGGGGCAAGGCGCGACGAGGGAGCATAGCCCCAGTGCTCTGCGACCGAGGAGCAACGCAGCCCCAGACCGTTTTCGGCGCAACCCTTCGGGCCGCAGGTCTTTTGGCCTCCCGCTTCGTTGCTCGCGCCTTACAGACCCACCAGGGGTATGCGCGTCGCTCGCGCCTCGCGGGAGGCCAAAATTCTTTGCGGCATAACTCCAGCCATTTGTGAGACACATCACTAGCTGGGTGGAGCGGGCTACCAGCCCGCCTCGCGCGGCAACCTGCCGCGTGAAAGGTCGCGCGTAATTCCTTGCGATCCGTCCGGGACTGATCCGCGACCGTTCGTCCGGCTGGTAGCTGGACGGAACAGGCAAGTTGCCTGTGCCACCGACAGCATGTGGATGCACCGAGGTCCGGATCTCCCCGCAATCGAAGGCTGACAAAGGAACGGTGCGTCGGCTAACGTCGCGGCCCTATGCCATCACATCCGTTCCTCACCAAATGCGCCGCGGCGAAATTGGGTCTCGCGATTGTTCTGGGCTTCTCGGTTGTGTCGCCCCGAAATGTCTGGGCCGCCGATTCCCCGCCGCCCGTTCCCCGTTTCTCCGTCGAATACATGGACAAGTCGGTGGATCCCGGCGCCGATTTCTTCCGCTTCGCGGCCGGGACCTGGATGAAAAACAACCCCGTTCCCTCCGACAAATCGCGCTGGAGCGGCTTCGAGGAATTGCAGGAACGGAACTGGGCGCTGATTCGCGGCATTCTCCAAGATTGCGCCGCTGGACGAGCCGGCCAAAGCACGCCCGCCCGTCAGGTCGGCGATTTCTTCGGCTCGGCCATGAACACGAATCGAATCGAGCAACTTGCCTTCCGCCCGATCGAACGCGATCTGAAGCGCGTCGCCGCTCTCAAGTCCACCGCCGATTTGTTCGTCCTGCTCGCGGAACTCCATCAGAGCGACATCGCAGCGTTCTTCCAGCCGTTCGTGTCCCCCGACGCGAAGAACAGCGAGGTCTATGCGTTTTACTTGAGCCAGGGTGGACTCGGCCTGCCCGACCGCGATTATTACATTTCCGATTCCTTCGCCCAGCAACGCGAGGCCTACCGCGCCCATGTCGCCCGGATGTTCGGGTTGCTTGGTGAAACCGAAGCCGAAGCGAAATCACACGCGGCCACGATCCTCGAATTGGAAACCGAGCTGGCCAAAGCCAGCAAAACGCGCGTCGAACTTCGCGATCCCATCGCCAATTACCACAAGTTCAATGTCGCCGAACTGCCGGAGAAGGCCGCGCCGCTCCCGTGGAAGCCGTATCTGGGCAAAGCCGGGCTTTCCCGGTTGAAGGACGTGGTCGTGCGCCAGCCGCAATTCTTCGCGGCGCTGGGCAAGCTCTTGGCGCAACGGCCGCTGGCGGACTGGAAGACTTATCTCCGCTGGCACCTCGTCCGCAGCAGCGCGCCGTATTTGCACGCGGCGGCGGAAGCGGAGTCGTTTCACTTTTATGGCACGGTCCTGCGCGGGCAACCGGCTCAGGAACCGCGCTGGCAGCGCGCCGCGCGCGTAATCGATGCCGGGATCGGCGAAGCGCTGGGAAAGCTTTACGTCGAGAAGTATTTCCCGCCGGCGGCGAAGGCGCGAATGGGAGAGTTGATCGCGAACGTCAAGGACGTCTTCCAGGCCCGGCTCCAGAAGCTCGAATGGATGTCCGAGCCCACGCGCGCCAAAGCCCTGGCCAAGTTCAGCCGGTTCACCCAAAAGATCGGCCATCCGGAGAAGTTCCGCGATTACTCCAAAGTCAAGGTCCGGCGCGACGATTACCTCGGCAATGTGCAACGCGCCGCGATTTTTGAATCCAGACGCCAGCTCGCGCGCGTCGGCAAGCCCGTGGATCGAACCGAGTGGCGCATGACGCCGCAGACGGTGAACGCCTATTTCAGCCCGCTCCAGAACGAAATCGTTTTTCCCGCTGGCATTCTTCAACCGCCTTTCTTTGATGTGGAGATGGACGACGCCGTGAACTACGGCGCAATCGCCGTCGTCATCGGCCATGAAATCACCCACGGCTACGACGACCAGGGCCGGAAGTACGACACCCGCGGGAACCTCAACGACTGGTGGACGGAGGCCGACGCGAAAGCCTTCGAAGACCGCGCCCAGAAAATTGTGGATCAATACGCCGGCTACGAAGCCTTGCCGGGACTGAAAGTGAACGGGCGCCTGACGTTGGGCGAAAACATCGCGGACCTCGGCGGCACGAGCATCGCCTACGAAGCCCTGCAACGCGCGCTGGCCAAGGATCCGTCCAAACGCAAACCGATCGGCGGCTTCACGCCGGAGCAGCGCTTCTTTCTTTCGCTCGCGCAGCTCTGGCGGGTTAACTGGCGCGAGGCCGAACTGCGCCGCCGCATCACGGTCGATCCGCACAGCCCGGCGCAGTTCCGGGCGATTGGTCCGCACGTGAACATGCGGGAGTTCTTCGACGCGTTTGGCATCAAGCCCGGTGCGGCCATGTGGCGCGCTCCTGAACTTCGGGCAAAGATTTGGTGAACTCCCCCCAGCCATCCGGATGGAGACCGCACGCGCCCTCGCGTGCCGCAGTCGGCACCCTCCCCGACTTCAGTCTTCCGTCCGAAGGAGCGATTGTTTGAGAGCCTGTCTGAAAAATGGGTGGAACGGGCTACCAGCCCGTGTTTGGCGGCAACCTGCCGCCAAAAGGCCCGGCGGGCTGGTAGCCCGCCGCAACAGGCCGGTGGCCTGTTCCATCCAGAAGGCAATTCTCAGACAGGCTCTGAAAGACGGTTTCTGCCGACGGTCCGACCGGCGAGGGCGCCGGTCGGAACACGCGAGGGCGCGTGTGGTCCCCAGTTGAAATGGACGGATTCAAATGAACGGCCACAGACCTTTCTGGTTCGAGTCTTTCCCCCATTTAACCGATTTAACGATTCAACCTTTGGAACGCTGTAACGCTTCAGCGTTATGACGGCTTCCCCCGAATCCCTGTGTTTGGCTTGCGGCCTGTGCTGCAACGGCGTGCTCTTCAAGGACGTCGAACTGCGCGAAGGCGACGATGCCGGGCGTCTGGAATCCCTCGGCTTGCCGCTCGAACGCCTGAAGAAGAAAATCCGCTTTCCGCAGCCCTGCTCGGGGCTTTGCGCCGACAACCGCTGCCGCATCTACGCGGACCGCCCGGTTCGCTGCCGCCAGTTCGAATGCGCGCTGCTCAAAGAGTTCATCGCCGGACGCGTGGAGAAGCGCGCGGCGTTGCGCATCATTCGCACAGCGCAAGCACGAGCCAGGAAGGTGCAGCGGCTGCTGGCTGAGCTTGGCGATTCGGACACGGCGCTCGCGTTGAACCTTCGCTTTCGGCGCACGAAACGGCGTGTGGAGTCCGGCCCGCTGGATGAGGACACCGCTGACCAGTTCGCCCGGCTCACGCTGGCGGTGCACGACTTGAATCTCCTGCTGAGGAATGCGTTCTTTTAAGCCCTCCATCACGACGTCACCGACCGTTGAGGGCGCGAACTATCCGCAAGATGTTCGAGTACGCCGAGGCCGGCATGAAAGCAAAGCAACCACGCAAAGCTGCTCATGCCGCTGCCTCCTGACGAGGTTTTCCGGCTCAGGGACCAGGCATCCTCATTTGCCGGATCCAGGTCTTACTGCTTGGTCCGCGGGATGGACGACAAAGCTCGTAGCGCCAAGTTGCACTCTGCTGTATCGCAGAATTGTATTCTGCGGGGCGTCTCCCAGTCCGAGCACGCTGGGACTTGCCGGCGCCCTGCCGATTGGAAATCGGCGATACCGCAGATTGAAAATCTGCGCTACGGTTCTCCGGTCGATCTGTCGTCAATCCCACGGTCTGCACAGTATCCGTGCAATCCGCGCAATCCGTAGTTGAATCAGGTAGGTTCGTGGAGAGGGAATTCGAGGAAACTTTCGCCTCCTACCACGATCTCCGCGTTCACCACGGTTTGACCTCGACAAACTCCCGCTGGATTTGGCCATCGCGGGCGGTGCACAGGAAATAGCCCTTCTCGGTCGAGCCATCGTGGTTGCCCCGACTGACTGAACAGCAACGATTCGTGGTCAGCGTCGTCCGGCCGGACTCGCGCTCGGTGAAGCCGTGGAAATGGCCGTTGAACACCGCCACGAGATTGAAGTCTTTGAAACGGTCGAGCACGTCATCCGCGTTCAGCGGGCGTGACGGCACCAGGACGCCCAGCGGGAAATGGGTGAAGACGACGGTGGGCGCGGCCCGGACCAGCTTCGGCAGCTCGGCGTCGAGCCACTGCAACGTCGCGGCCTGGACGCGCGTGTTTTCCCATTTCGTGCCTTCGCTCGAATCCAGCCCGACAAACCGCCAGCCGCGGTGCTCGAAATGATAGTTCAAGCTGCGCGGGAAAAGTTCGTCCCAGGCCGAGCGATCGGTGTTCGTCACGTAATCGTGGTTCCCGATCACGGAGTAGGACGGCATCCGCAGCGAGCGCAAAACGTCCCGCATCGGCCCCAGTTCGGTCCGGACCCCGTTCTGCGCGAGGTCACCGATCATCAGGCAAAACTCCGGACGCGGTTCGTGCGCCCGGATGCTCGCGCTCACGCGCTCGAACCATCCGGGACAGCGTGGACTCTGGAAGTGGGCATCGTTGATGGCGACGAAGCGAAACGCGCCGCCGCGCCCGTTCTCCGCCGCGCGCAGCCGGCCAGGCCAAGCGCCGACGACCAGCAGGGCTCCGGCGCTGACGCGCAGCCATTCGCGGCGGTTCATGCCGGGAGGAAAACGTCGGTTCATCTTCGCTGAAGATTTCGTTGTCAGGCGCCCGCGATTCCCGCTCACATTCCCGGCCCTGTCAAGGGGGCGATGCAGTTATGGGAGCGATTAAAACTGTCGGTCAACGAAGTCTTCTGGGGAGCCCTGCCATTGAATTAAGCCTGTGGAGTTCTCCTGCTCCTAATCCTAATCCTAATCGTTCAGCGACAAGCGCTCTTCGAGTAGGAGTAAGATTGGGATTACGATTAGGAATCGCGCTGAAAGTCCATAATTCAACAGCCGTGAGGGCTGGGGAGAGGAGGTGCTTTGGCTCGTTTCTCCTGTTTCCAAGAAAACCCTCTCTCCAACTCTCTCCCCACTCGTGCCTCGCGGGGAGAGAGAGAAGTCAAACGGAGTCGCTGACCGACACTTCAAATCGCACTCTCGTGTGATTCGCATGATTGACGGGCGAGCGGGGAAGGGCTACATACGCGTGGTCCACAACCAAGCCGAACCAGAACCCGAATACTTATGCGCCTCGCAAACACCCCCCTCAATCCACGCCGGACAGCCTTTCGGTCTCCGGGATTCACGCTGATCGAACTGCTGGTCGTTATCGCGATCATCGCCATCCTGGCTGGCATGCTCTTGCCCGCCTTGTCTAAAGCCAAGAGCAAGGCCACGGGCATCAAATGCCTCAACAACACCAAGCAACTTACACTGGCCTGGACCTTGTACGCGGACGATCACAACGACCGGATCGTGCGCAACTACCTCAGCGATCCAAGGGCCTGGATTGGCGGCAATGTCACCTCGTTGCCGGGGGCCACAAACATCAATGACATTCGGAACGGCCAGTTATGGAAGTACAACGAGTCATTGGAAATCTATCGTTGCCCGGCGGATGCGCTCGGATTCAGAGTCGGCGGCAAAGCCGTGATCCGCGTGCGAAGCTTCTCCATGAGCGGACGGATGGGGGGCGATCCGGCCTGCTGCGATTTTGTGAATCCAGGCATTCCGTTTTTCCTGAAATCGGTCGAGATCATCAACCCTAGTCCGAGCCAGGCTTTCGTGTTCGTGGACGAAAACGCCGACAGCATCGATGACGGATTTTTCGCGGTGCAAGCCAAAGTCCCCAACAACGGTTACTGGCAGAATACGCCGGCCAGCCGGCACGGGAATGGCGGCATCCTGTCCTTTGCCGATGGGCATGCCGAGAATTGGCGGTGGATCGAAGGCACTTCGCAAAAGCTGAAAGGCGTGAACAACAACACGCGGAAAGGCGATCGCGACTTGGAACGATTTCGCCTGGCCACTTATGTGCCGCCGGACAAGGCGCTCTAAGAGCGTGTCCGAAAATTCCGCGGGGTCCTGTTTTCGCGCCAAAGGCCGGATGGCGAGGCGCAACGAAGGAGAATATCCTCCCTGGATCTTCGACTGAGGAGCAACGAAGCCAGGCGGCCTTT
>VHCZ01000104.1 GCA_016871535.1 Verrucomicrobiota bacterium | reverse complement strand
CTAGGCCTAGGGCAGAGTTGCAGCGATTTTGGACTGCGGTGGCAGAGCGCAGCGGCGACACCGCTTTTGGGAGCCTGGCTGGCGCGGTCAAAGCGGCGTGGCGCTTCGCCTCCCGCCGCAGTCCAAAGAACCTGCGTGTGGCTGCACCGGTCTGCGTGGCGTCCGTTTGGTGGTTGAATTGAAGGAGCGTTTCCAGTAACGACAAGGAAACCAAACCAACACCAAGGAAATTCCACATATGAACAACACCAAGCTCGGACTCCTCGCGTTGACGATGCTCGCGGTGGCCGGTTGCGGCAAAGAGGCGGCGACTCCTCCCAAACATCCCTGGGCCAGTTTCAAGGCGGGGTCCTACGCAAAAATCCGGATGACTTCCGCCATGAACGTCGCCGGCAAGCCGATCAATACCACGGTCGAAATCAAGCAAACGCTGGTGGAATTGAAGGCAACCAGTGCGGTGGTTGAAATCGAGACGACGGTAATGGGCAAGACCAGCACCACCCGGAAGGACTTTCCGCTTTCCGCGGCGTCGCCACTTACGGGCGCTCCCGGTGATGGTGTGATGCCAGCGGGCGTTCCGGCAGCGGACTCCGGTAAAGTGCTGAACAAAGGCACGGAGACAATCACAATTGCGGGCAAGCCCGTGAGCTGCAAGTGGACCGAATCCGCGGTCGCGCAAGGCGCCAACAGCGGCACGGTCAAGATCTACATGTCGGAACAAATCCCCGGAGGCATCGCAAAGATGATCACCAAGATTTCAGGAAACGTAAATACCGAGTCCACTCTTGAAGTGATCGAATTCCTGGCGAAGTGAGTAGCAGCCGAGGTAACGAGGCTCTGCTTTACTCGGCATAATTTTTGAATCCACGCTCCTAATCGTAATCCTAATCTTAATCCTAACCGTCCTCGACCCAAAAGATCCCGCGAATGAGATTATGGTTAGGAGTAAGATTAGGATTACGATTACGATTAAGCGAAAACCTGCTATGAACATCTCCGCTCCCTTTCCCGCTCTCCTTCTCGCGCTCGGTGTCCAAGCAGCTTTCGCCGCCGAGAACCTGAACGTGCTCCCGACGCCTCCGGCAGGTGCGGAGCCGCGGCAAATGCTCAGCCAGTTTCTCAAACAGCGAGCCTACGACGCGCTCGAACGTCGCTAGGCGGCCTACGAACAGGTCAAGACTCCGGAAGAATCGAAAGCGTACCAGGAACGGTTGCGCAAGTTTTTCCTCGAACAGTTGGGTGGTTCCCGGAACGAACGCCGCTCCACGCGAAAACTGTCGCCACGCTCCTGGGAGACGGTTACCGGCTTGGGAAGGTCATCTTCGAAAGCCAGCCGCGGCACTTTGTCACGGCGTCGCTGTGTTTGCCGAAAAGCGCGCCGCCGTTCCCTGCCGTCCTGATGCCGAGCGGCCACTCGGCCACCGGCACGACTGAGAATCAGACGCAGGGCATTTTCCTGGCGAAGCACGGCATCGCCGCGTTGTGCTACGATCCCATTGGCCAGGGCGAGCGTTACCAACTCCTGGATGACACCGGCAAGCCGAGGTTCAAGGCCACGGACGAACACACCTTGATCGGCGCCAGTTGCATTCTCCTTGGCCGCAGCACCGCGACCTACCGCGTCTCGAAAAAGTCTTTTTTCGCTGCGAGGATCAGCGCGGGTTTGGGAGCGTGCATCAAGACGTAATCGGCGTGATCCATCCCGAAGGCAATTTGGGCGTGAATATTTTGTTCGGCGTCCTGGGGACCGCGCGTGTCGATCAATCTGCGAAAACTGGTCAGATAGCAACTGGGCGCGGCGCAGGCGATGCGATCGTCAAGCGCCATCAAATAGCTGCTCAACGTCCCGCCGCCTGAACAACCGGAAACGCCAATCTTCGTGGGATCGATGTCCGGCCGGCCGACGAGGCAATCGAGCGCACGACATTCAGGGGACCTGGGACACGTATCGGCAGGCGGCGCGCTGGTTTACGTGCTGGCGGTTGACTTGCGCGGCATCGGTGAAATGGATCCGGGCAGCCAGAGCCTACCATTCGATCACCGCCGCGCCCCAGGTCAGGCCGGCGCCAAACACAACCAACAGGACCAGGTCTCCTTTCTGGATTCTGCCGCACTCAACCGCTTCGTCCAGCGCGATGGCCACGGATGCCGCAGAGGTATTGCCGTATTTGTCGAGATTGACGAAAAGTTGTTCCGGCTCGGCTCCGAGGCGTTCGCCCACGGCGTCGATGATCCGCCGGTTGGCTTGATGCGGGATGATGCAATTGATCTGACGGATATCGATCTCGCAACGGCGCAGGGATTCCCGAGCCGCGGTGTACATCGCGTTGACGGCGTTCTTGAAGGTCTCTTTCCCGTCCATCCGCAAATAGTGCATTCGGGCCGCGACCGATTCCGACGTGGCCGGGCAACGACTGCCCCCGCCGGGCATGGACAGCAAGTGAGCTTTCGTGCCGTCAGCGCCCATGCACGCGGTCAGCAAACCATGGCTGCCAGGGCGATTTTGAAGGATCGCCGCCCCGGCCCCATCGCCGAAAAGCACGCAGGTGTTCCGATCTGACCAATCGATGATCGCGGACAACTTCTCTGCTCCGATCACCAGCACCGTGTCGTAAGTGCGTGACATGATGAACTGCTGTCCGATCTCCAGTCCGTAAATGAACCCCGAACAGGCAGCCTCGATATCGAACGCTGCCGCCCGGTGGGCCCCGATCTTCTGTTGAACCAGGCATGCCGTGGATGGGAAGAGCATGTCGGGTGTGATGGTCGCGACGACAATCATGTCGATCTGCTCCGGCTGAAGCCTCGCCTTGACGAGGGCGCGAGTGGCTGCTTTGGCCGCGATATCGGACGTAAACTCGTCATCGGCGGCGATTCGGCGTTCGCGGATTCCGGTCCGGGAAGTGATCCACTCGTCGGTGGTCTCGACCATCTTTTCAAGATCCACGTTTCGGAGAATCCGTTCCGGGACATAGGAACCCACGGAGACGATCGAGCACGTGCGGCCTTTGAAATCGTGTTGCGCCCGGGGGTTCTTGAATTTCTTGGATGCGACCGGATTCATGCGGAAGTCGGAATCGGCTCAGCCTGTTTGCACGCGGCCAGACGTTCATTGGCGCGTTGGATCTCCTGACAGATGATCTGGTTGATCTGGTTTTGAATCGCCCGCGTGCTCAGACGGATGGCATTCATGATGGCCCGTTCTCGCGCCGAGCCGTGCGCTTTCATGACATTGCCGTTCAAACCGAGCAACGGGGCGCCGCCGTGCGCATCAGGATCCATGCGGCGCTTGATCGTGCGGAAGGCGTTCTTGGCGAGGAGCGCGCCCAAAATGCGTCTTGGATTCTTCTTCAGCTCTTTCTGGAGCCAGCCGATCAATCCCTTGGCGAAGCTCTCGATGGTCTTCAAGACAATGTTGCCCACGAACCCGTCGCAAATCACCACATCCACTCGATTGTGAAACAGGTCGTGCCCCTCGACGTTGCCGATGAAATGGATGTCGATTTGTTTGCAGAGCTTGAAGGCCTCGAGCGTGAGATCGTTCCCCTTGTTGTCCTCGGTCCCGTTGCTGAGAATCCCGACGCGCGGCTTTTTGTAACCAAGGATTTCGCGAGAGTACACCGTTCCCATCACGGCGTAATGCACCAGGTGCATGGGGCGGCATTCCACGTTCGCGCCGGAGTCCAGCAGCACAAACTCGTTTTCGGCGGAGGGGATGACTGTGGCTATCCCGACGCGCTCCACTCCCTCTAGCTTCCGCAAGCGAATGGTAGCGGCAGCGACGAGGCCTCCCGTGTTGCCGGGTGAAATCAGGGCATCTGCTTTCCCCTCCTTGACCAGATCCACCGCGCGCAAGATCGAACAATCCTTTTTCCGTCGGAGACCCTCCACGGGCTTGTCTTCCATGGTGAGAACTTCCGAGGCGTGGACGATCCGAATGCGGCGGTCGTGGGCGTTGGCTTGTTTGAGGTATGACTCGATGCTCTCCCGTTCACCCACCAGGTAAGCTTCGGTCAACCCCAGGTCCGCCTGGAGCGCGTGTTGGACGCCGTCGATGACAACCCCGTGCCCATGGTCCCCTCCCATGACATCCACTGCGATTCGCATAAAGCAAAAGAGCGCAGATGGGAAGCCGGATCTCTGCGCTCTTGCAATCGATCAACCGATGGCCTCAACCGTGATCACCTGGCGGCCCTTGTAAAAGCCGCACGCGGGACATACGCGATGGGGCAGGTAGGGAGCCGAACATTGCGGACAGGTGCTGAGTTGAGGCAGCTTCAGCACGCTATTGTAGGCCCGTCGCATTCGCTGGCGACTTCTCGATGGTTTGCGTTTTGGTACGCCCATAAATTCAATTTCAAACTTGATCAGAACTTGAGTTTGTTCAGTGCGTCCCACGCGGACGGGACGGACCCACTTGCGCCGGTTTCGCTCGCATTGGGGTAGGGTTGTGCTGCAATCGGCAACCCGCTACACTCAGACTTACACAACGGATGTTGTGGAAACGCGAGCAAAATATCTTCCCGGATCATAGGCGTCAAGTCCACGCAGTCGTGCTGCACCGCCACTTGATCCTCTCCCTCCAGGGCCAGGCTGCAACTCCAATCCGCCATTTCCACGACCTTCTGAAAAGGTCTCAAGCATCGCGCGCACTGGCAGTTCAGGACAAACTGAAGCTGCCCGCGGACCAGCAGACGGTCTTTAAGTTTCTCCACCCAAAAGTCGTAGCGCAACGGCTGCTCCATCTGCACAAGTTCATCCACATCTGCCACTTCCAGATCGCTCGCCACAGATTGGCCGCGCAAATGGAGGACTTTGTGCTCCAAGTGCCGGAGGTTGATGGTCAAAGGCATAAAGGCCGGAAAATCAACGGCGCTTCACTTTAGCAAACTTCGCGCTTAATGCCACCCTTACTTGCGCCGGGACGAAAGCGGACACATCGCCGCCCAGCCGCACAATCTCTTTCACCAGACGCGAACTGATGAACGTGTAGGTATCCTTGGGCATCATGAAGATCGTCTCCACGCGCTCGTTCAGCTTCCGGTTCATCAGCGCAAGTTGAAACTCGAACTCGAAGTCGGAGACCGCCCGCAACCCGCGGATGATGGCGTCGCCTCCGCGGCTTTGCACGTAATCCACGAGCAAACCCTGAAATGAATCCGCCTCGACGTTGGGCCAGCCATTGACAGACCGGGCAACGAGTTTCTTCCGCTCCGCGAGCGTAAACAGGGAATTTTTGCTTTCGTTCTGCGCCACCGCCACGATGACTCGGTCAAACAACTTGGCCGCGCGTTGAATCACGTCCAGATGGCCGTTGGTGATCGGATCGAAACTGCCGGGATAAATCGCCGTGCGCATGGGGGGAATCTAACAAGACCTTGGAGATAATCCCACTTTTAACTGGTCCCAGACAAACGGGAGCGAGGCAGCGAGCCACAATCGGGTTTGGTGCGGAGTTCGACCGGAGAAAAGGTCCGGATGCCTCCCAGCGTGCCTCTGTTTTCTCTGTTGCTCCTGTTACAATCGAATTCAATTGCCAGGGGTTTAGCTGTCTCTCAAGCCACCGCCGGATGTCCCCGGATCCTGCTTCCACAGGACTTCGTAAATATTGACTGGCTCGCGGATGCCTTTGACTTGAACTGGCGGGCGTTCCAGACAAGCCGCAGCCAATGCGGGGTCCGCTCGCTGAAGTTCCGCATGCGTTGCCCCGCTAATGATGATCCCTCCGCGGCCGGCGATTTTCTCGAGTCGGCTGGCGACGTTCACTTCCCGGCCGAAGACCGTGTAGTTGACGATGTGAGCGTCGGACCCCATCAAACCGATCTTCGCGAACACGGCTTTGACCCGATCGCGCTCGCGTTCCTCGAACACGACGCGGTAGGTGATCAATGCGAAATGCGGCAAGAGCAATCCCCCAACCACCGGCATGAAGATCGGCAACCAGTGACGGCTCTGAACATACCACGCCGCGGCCAGTGCGCTGTAAGCCAGGGAAACCAGAAGCACGGACGCCGTGGCCAGATATACCCTCAACGCCCAGCTCAACACGCCGGAAACCACTCCGAAAAGCGCGATGAGCAGAAGCTCCGTTCCCAGGGAAGTCCGATGAATGAAGTGGTCCATGAGCACCGCATTCGCCACGTTCCAGTGTTTGGAGACAAGCACAGTCTCATTCTCCAACGGCGTCGCCCCGTGGTCGGAGACATTTCCCCCGGTTCCAATCGAGCCGATCACAACGAGCTTGCCCCGGAATTTGGGCTCAAAATCCGCCTGTCCTTCGTCCCGAGCTTCGCTCTGACGGATGAGTCGGACAATGCTTTCCGCTTCAATGCGATCGGTGTCGTTTAACCGGATCGTCCAGTCCACGTAGAAAAAGCCGTCACGATCCACTGGAATGATCCGCTCCTGGCCGTTTCCGCGCAGAATAATCCGGTCGCGCTCAATGACGGGATGGTCCAGGTCCAGCCCCAGGTGGTGCGCTGCCAGAATGATCCCCAGTTGCCACACTTTCGTGTCCGTGTACGGTTTGGCCCTCGGCCCAGGAATCTTCGCGCTTTCGCCCGAACCGTCGCGATTGACGATCAATTCCCCGTCGCCGTCGAACTTCAAAGCGCCGTTCTGCCCCAGCGGCGCGTAATCCGGAGGTTGACCGTCCAAGCGGCTGAAAACCATGCGATCCGCCTGCATCTCGACGCGGCCGAGATCCCAATTGAGTGCCCGGGCCATGCTGACGATGGCGGGGTGCCAGATGCGCCGCTCCACAAAGGCCCTCGCCTTGCGCAAGATGCCGTCCGAATCAACTTTCGTGTAAACGTTGCCGACCGCGACAGCATGCGTCTCGAACATCGGAGCAGGAAAAATCGGGCGCCGGGCATCCGCGGCCAGAACGACATTGCTGGCATTCCGGAGTTGATCCGCAAAGTACTGATCCGAGGGGAAGCGCCGACGCCCTGGCCCCTCGATAATGGTGTCGGGGTCGGTTTGGTCAAAAAAAATGTCCACCCCAACCAGACTGGCGCCCTGGGCGGCGAGTTCGTTCAGTGCTCTGCCGAAGAAGTAACGCGGCCAGGGAAATTTGACGCGGTAGCCGTAGGAACCGTCGTTCAATGCGGTGAGGTCTCGGTCGTCGATGAAAACAGCGCCCAGGAGATTGGTCGCGTAAGGCCGTGGGAAGCGCAAAGCCAGTCTGACTCGCGCGTCGTAGGTCATCCATTCGAGCCTCTGAAAGAAATCAAAACGCGGAGCCTCTTGCTCGTCCGATTTCCGGAGCCATGCTGGCAGGGCGTGAACAAAACAAACCAGGACCAAGACACAAAGCGTGATTGCGACGGGTGCCCGTTTGACCGACCGAAGGTGCATGGCTCTAATTTCGGTTCAAGTAAACGCCTCTTGATGGGCGAGGCTACTGACGAGCCATCACGCGTCCAATCCATCGAAGCCAGCGGCTCGCGAGAACGTTCGCCCAACCGGGGTTTACTGAGGCATCACCGGTTCAAGTCGTTTCCAGTTGCGACCTCGGAAACCAAAACAAAAAACCCAGAGCAACGCATGTCGCTCTGGGTGATAATTCAAATTGGCTGCTCGGCCTCTCCGTTAGCCTCCCGCAGGCCGTCCAGTTGTGGGGGAGACGAAGTCCCGTATTGGCGGAGGCACGTTTTCAATTGGGGTCTGAGTGCTAAGGAGAAGTTCCTGGATTCCCCGGACGATTTCCTTCTGTTTAGGCAAAGGAAGCTTCTGCACGTCTGGAATTAGATCTGGCGCAGACGCTACCACTTGGATTATTTGCGGCACTGGCAGATCCTGAATAGTTTTAAGCCGCTCGACCGGGGATTGAGCGCGAATTTGGGTGGTCAACTTTTCTGTCGGTGTTTGTGGTCCGTACTCAAAGACTCGCAGGTTGCCCCGTTCCAGCCACTGATTGAAGATAACCTTTTTCAGATCGGTAAGCCCCTCGATGGCCATGTCCGACGGGAATGCCGGTGGAACAGTGGGTGGTGCCTCGTCAGATCGAGTCGGGCGAATGATCGGCTGTGCCGTTGGCTGTGCCGGAGGAACAAAAGTTTGGCCGGCATTCACCGTGACAGTAGGTTGGCCAACTCTGTAAGCCACGACCACAGAACCCGTAATCGCGTGAACCGTTCCGTCGGCGCTGATTTGGTATTCTGTTCCCTTGATGGCGCAGACTGTGAACGGTGTCTTGACCTCGTACTTGGAAGCTGCGGCAAGCGTTTTGACATTCCCTTGAATCGTGCCCGTCGTCAGATCCAGGAAAGTTTCGATAACGACATCGATACCAGTTCGGTCAATGTTCAACGTTTTAAGCTCAAGGGTCGTGTCAGCCAGAAGTCGGACGGTCGGACCATTCTCACCGAGGAAAAGATCGACGCCGGAATTGACTCCCGTCTTCACGATGGACGTAGGTCCAAGGACTCTCCCGACAGTCAAAGTCTTAAATTCTCCGCCTTGCAGACTGTACTGGGCGGTTCCGCGCACGGCACGGACAACTGCTCGCCCGACGGCCGCTTCCGTAGTCGTTGCCATCAGGCCCGCTACAGCAACCACACCGCAGGCAATCCATCTTGAAAGGGTTCCGATTGATTTCATACAATTTGCTCCTGTCTTTATCGTCACTCGAACGGGGCACAGTCTAGGATTCCGCACTCAAATGTCAAATGGATAATCAGTTGAATCAAATCCCACACATGTTACGCGATTCCTTTTGTGTTCTTCGCGCGCTTTGCGGTTAAATCGGGCACCCGATGAATCTGTCCTTGTCCGTCCGCATTGCCGAAGAATTCAGTTCCAAGGAGCGCGCATCGATGTCCATGGAAGCGCTGGCCGACCTCGCGGTCGCCGCGGGCTATCAATCGCTTTGCATGCGGGCGTCGCAGGTCGGGATTCAATCGCCGGCCGAAGCCGTGGTTAAGGCCGCCGGTGTGCTGCGCGCTCACGGATTGTCCGTCAGCATGGTGACGGGCAATTTCGATGTCGTGTACAACAACGACCGCGGCCCGGATTGTTTGCGCTACATCGGCCCTTTTTTGCAATTAGCCTCGGCAATGAAGGCTCCGCTCATCCGCGTGGCGCTGAAGAAAGAGGAAGACATCGAATGGGCGCAACGCGCGGCGGACGAAGCGGCTGGGCGTGCTCTGAAGCTCGTTCATCAATGCCACACGCAGAGCCTTTTTGAGACGGTCGAAGGCATCGAGCGCACGCTGCGGGGCATCGACCGGCCCAACTTCGGTCTTATCTACGAGCCGGCGAATTTGGAGTTGTGCGGACAGGACTACGGCCCCAAAACGATCCAGCGGCTCGCGCCGTGGATTTTCAACGTTTATCTCCAGAACCAGGTGCTAAAAGCGGACGGGACAATGAAACTGAACACCTGGAGCCGGGGGCAGGTTCCCTTCGATCTGATTCCAATCCACGCGAGCGGGGGCATCAATTTTAATAGCGTGTTTCAAGGTTTGGCTGAAATCCAATATCGCGGCACCGTGACCGTGCACCAAGCTGGCTGTTCCACGGAACCTCCGGGCGAATCGGCCAAAGCCACCGCCGACTTTCTAAAGCGACTAAGCGCGCAGTATGGCATCAGCGGCTAGATGCAATGATTCAACTCAGATGGGGACCGCACGCGCCCCCGCGTGCCGTGGTCGGCGCCCGCGCCGACCACGCTCTTCTGTCCTGAACAGCCGTTGTGGATGTGACGGTCTCAGAGACGATCCGACTGGCGAGGCGCCAGTCGGCAACGCGAGGCGCGTGTGCTCCCGATTTAGAGCGATCTGCCCTTCGGGATGCTGCATTACTGATTACTGAATACTGATCACTGACAACTGACCATCGCCCCCGCCCCATGCCCAAAATCCTCATGCCCATCGGCGACGCCACCGAAGCGCTCGACACCTTTTATGCTTACTATCGCCTGCCGGAGGATGGCTTCGAGGTCGTGGTGGCCGGACCGGAAGCGCGGCTCTATCACACGGTGCTTCACGAAATTCCACCGAACCCGGACGTGCCCTGGGACATCACGCAGGAACGTCCGGGTTACCATTTGAAGGCTTCCGTGGCGTTCCGTGATCTGCGGGCGGAGGATTTCACGGGCATGTTCATTTCGGGCGGGCGCGCGCCGGAATACATCCGTTACGACAAAGACCTTCGCCGCGTCACTCGGGAAATCTGGGCTGCGGGCAAACCCATCGCTTGCCTTTGCCACGGAATCGAGATTCTAACGGCTGCCGATTGCATCCGAGGCAAACGCGTCACCACCGTGCCCAAGTGCGCGATGGACGCCGAGCAAGGCGGGGCGACTTATGTGAACGAACCCGTGGTCGTGGATGGACTGCTCGTCACCGCGCGAGGCTATCAGGACAACACGGAGTTGCTGCGGCAATTTGTCCGAATGCTCAAGGCGATCCCGAAGCCAAAGTGATTTTGAATCCACAACCAACCGCCCTCTCGGCCCAAGGCCGCTACCTGGTTCTGATCGCCGTCTTTCTGGGCTGGATGTTCGCCGGGATGGAGATGTCGTTGATGATCCCCGCGACGCGCCCGGCCATTCAGGACTTCCTTTCCGCTCATCCGCCGAAGACGGGAGAGAGTGTGAATCAAGTTGTCCGCATTGAAACGCGCGCTGACCAGTGGCTCTCCTGGCTGGTTTCCGCATTTCTGCTGGGCGCGGCCTTGGGAGGGATTGTCTTTGGTTGGATTGCGGATCGCGCCGGCCGCGTGAAGGCGATGGGCTTTAGCATTCTCTGCTATTCGTCGATCACCGCGCTCAGCTATTTCGTGACGAGTCCCGAACAATTGTTGGCGCTGCGCTTCCTCGCGTGTCTGGGCATTGGCGGGATGTGGCCTTCGGGAGTGGCGCTGGCGACCGAGGCGTGGCCGAGCGTTTCGCGGCCCGCTCTGGCGGGGTTGATCGGCGCGGCGGCAAACGTCGGCTTTTTGATTCTTGGATTGATCATGCTTTATCACCCAATCACGCGCGAGTCCTGGCGTTGGGTCTTGTTGCTGGGCGGAACGCCCGTAGTGCTTGGCGCCTTTGTGCTCGCGTTCGTGCCCGAATCCCCACAGTGGCTGGCCGAAAAACAAGCGCCGGCCTCGCTGACTGCGACTCCCGTCGCCGAGGTCTTCCGTCCACCGCTGCTGCGCTGGACCATGCTGGGGATCGCTCTCGGAACCATCCCGCTCCTGGGCGGGTGGGCGTCCGGGCAACGGCTCGTGCCCTGGGCCGGGCAAGTCGGCGAACTCCAGGGCCTGCCCGGACTCAAAGCCTCCACACAAACCCTCCAGGCCCTGGGCGCAGTCATCGGCTCTTTATCCGGCGGGTGGCTGGCGAGCCGATTGGGGAGGCGGCGAAGTTATTTCCTGATCAGCCTGGGATCGCTGGCGTTGAGTGCCTACATCTTTTTGACGCTGACGCCGACGCGGGCCGAGTTCCTTTGGGCGACTTTTGCGTTGGGATTGGTGAGCACGAGCTTTTTTGGCTGGCTGCCGTATTTCTTGCCCGAACTTTTTCCCACGCGCGTCCGAGCCACCGGCTCCGGAGTGACCTACAACTTCGGTCGCATACTCTCGGCCGCCGCACTTTTGTCTTCGACGGCCTTGAGCGCCCTTTTCCAGGGAGACATTGCCAAGATGGGCGCGACGACGAGCCTGGTTTACGCGTTGGGGCTGGTGCTTGCCTGGTTCATTCCTCGGTCCGATGCCGCCTGGTCCAGCCAGATTACGCGAGAAGATGCACCGCCAGTCAAACGATCGCTTTTCTGAACAGAAGAGTGTGGTCGGCGAGGGCGCCGACCACAGCACGCGAGAGCGCGTGCGCTCCCCTTGCATCAGCCTATGAGGCTCGACTTCGAGAATCCATATCTTTTGCTCTGCGTCACGCTGGTGCCGGTGGCGGTGATGGTGCTGCGGTTTACGCTCGTCGATAGCCTGAAGCTGCAACTGGCGTGTTCCGCCTTCATCCGATGCACGATCCTCGCCTTGCTGGCGCTCGCTCTGGCCGGGACGCTTTGGGTTACCAGGAGCCGCGATGTCTCCCTGCTCGTGATGGCTGATCTTTCCGACAGCGTTCCAGAATCCGCCACGAACCAGGTGCGAAGTTTTCTGAATCAATTGAAGGATCGTCTCTCCGCGCGCGCTAAAGCCGGCTTGATGTCGTTCGCCGCGGCGCCGCAGACGCTCGCGCCAATGGCCTCGGCTCCGAAGTTTCCCGATGAGTTGAGGAAGCCCGACGCCAAAAGCGAAACCGCCATCGAACGCGCCCTGGTCTCGGCCGGGCAATCGATGCCTTCCGACACCATCAATCGCATCGCGCTGTTCAGCGATGGCAACGAAACGGCCGGCAGCGCCCTGGCTGCGGCCAAACGCCAGGTCGCGCACGGCCTCAAGATTTTCGCCACGCCGTACCTCGTCCCGTCGGAAATCAAGAAAGGCCAGAGCTTCACGGTGTCGGCGGTCGCTCACGCCAGCTCGGCGGCGACGGGAACATTCACGCTTTACCGCGACGGTTTCAAAATTCAGGAACAGAAGATTGGCGCTCTTCATCCTGGATGTCGCGCTACGGCGCCTGGATTTGTCGGGATACAAGTTCTTCAAGTCCGCTCCGAGGCGGGATGGATGAGTCGAAGGGGACAGTGGCAATTGTCCCGATCAAGGCTCAGACTCTACTCCTCGACAAGGTCAACCGGATTCGCGCATGAAATTTTTTGAGCTGTCTCACTGTGCAGACCGTAGGATTGACGACAGATCGACCGGAGAACCGTAGCGCAGATTTTCAATCTGCGGTATCGCCGATTTCCAATCGGCAGGGCGCCGGCAAGTCCCAGCGTGCTCGGACCGGGAGACGCCCCGCAGAATACAATTCTGCGATACGGCAGAGTGCAACTCTGCACTACGAGGTTTGTCGTCCATCCCGCGGACCAAGCAGTAATGTCTCGGATCGACGGCCCCAACGGGGCACTGGCCTTCAGCCCAAGGTTGCGGGGCACGAGCTACCTTGGGCTGGAGGACTCCATCTCCTTGGGATTGACTCGAACGCCCGGTCACTGCGCTTTCACAGTCATGAAAGGGAGCCTTCCACAATGGGAATCAACCCGAACTTCAAACCGCGAGAATGCGCTGCTGACAGTCCAAATTTATCCGCTAACATTCAGGCATGAGTTCGGATTCCGAACCGATGGAATTGAAAGAGGCGCGTGCCGAATACTTCGCCCGCTGGGAGGCCGTGCAAATCTTCAAAGCCCACGAACTGGCGGCGATGACTGAGGAACGCGCGCGGCAAATCATGCAGTGGCTGGGCGCGCCTGAGGGCTGGCGGGAGCGATCGGATTGGTCCGGGCTGGTCGAACAGCAAGCCATCTTCCACAAAGGGTGGCGGGCATGATCCACCTGCTCCGCGTGCTCGCGGCTGCGGGCGAAGTGCAGCGTTTCTGCCAGCAACAAGGATGGCGTTTTTGCTTCATCGGCGGCGTCGCCGTCCACGCTGGGGCGAACCACGACTAACGCAGGATGTCGATCTCACGCTCCTGACCGGATTCGGAAAGGAGGAGCAATTTGCAGATCAGTTGCTTGAAACGTTTGCTGCCCGCCGAGCCGACGCGCGCGAGTTTGCTTTGAGCCGCCGCGTGCTGTTGATTCGCACGAGCGAGGGCGTGGATGTGGATGTAACACTGGGCGCAGTGCCTTTTGAGGAACGGACTGTCCAACGGGCTTCGAACTGGTCTTGGACAGAGAACCAATCATTGTTCACCTGCTCGGCCGAAGACCTGATCGTCCACAAAGCCTTTGCCGGCCGCGGCCTCGATTGGGGCGATGTCGAGCGCGTGTTGATCCGCCAGCACGGAAAGCTCGATTTGAAACAAATCCGCGCGGAACTCAAACCGCTGCTCGAACTTAAAGGCGAACCAGAAGCGCTCGAAAAACTCGAACAAATCCTTGCCACAGTTGAACGCCGGCTGAACGCCAAGCCCTGACCCCGAAGGCCTGAACCCTCGCCGCTGTTCGATGCCCAACGTTCGGCGTTCGACGTTGGAGGTTCGATGTTTACCCAACCGTCCAAACCAAGCGTCCAACCCTGAATTTTGAACTCGGAACTGACCTCGTCGGTCCAAGACTCAATCCCGAATGACGGATCGGCAAAGGCCGATAACCGGCTCGACAAAGTTGGAAGGGAAGTCCAAACGTCCGGCGAGCGTAAACCATGAAACCTGGAGGTGACTTGTGAATAAGGCATCCGATCAAAGCCATGGCGGCGTATCAGCAAGCTCTGGAGAAGAAGAAGACCAAGGATTGGTTGCTGAGCCTGGGCACACTCAAGTTCCAGAAGGGCGATGAAGCGGAGGCTGTCCGGCTCTGGTTGTCCGCGATCGATCCCGCCACGAGCAAAGTGGAAGAGTATTCGGAGATCGCCGGAATTCTCGAAGCCAATCAGAAGACGGAAGAAGCAGCCCCGGCTCCGGAAGGAAGCCGTCGATAAAGATCCGGCGAACCTCGAATCGCGCCTGGCTTACGGCAAGATTCTGATGCGGCAGCAGAAATTCGAGGAAGCGCTCGCGCAATTCGACGCGCTGGCCAACCAGGACCAGAACGAATTCCTCACTCAGCAAGGCGAAACCCGCCGCCTTGACGCCTGGCGCGAAATGGGAGTGCTCGACGAAAAGCAGAAGCAACTCGAAAAGGACCTGAACGCGAATCCTTCCGACGCCAGGAAACTTGCCCAACTGGCGCGCCTTTACGAACGCAGCGGCCAGCGCGAAAAAGCCGTTGCGCTCTACGAAGGCCGCCGCGAGAAAGAGCCGGATAACGTCGAACACCTCCGCGCGCTCGCCACGCTTTACAAAACCTCCAAACAAACCGAGCAAGCCATCGCCGCTTACAAGACGCTCCTCGAAAAGGACAAAAACCGCGCCCGCGTTTACCAAAAGGAATTGCTGGATATTTATCTGGCGGTCGATTTGAGAGACGAAGACATTGCCGCCGGCGAAGCGCTCGTGAGTTTCGCGGCGAGCGATCCGGAAGCGCGCTTGAGTCTCGCTCAGGTATATCAACTTTATCGCCAGCCTGAAAAGGCGCTCCACGAATACCGCCTCGCGCTTCGGCTGGAACCCAACGAGCCGGATTACCATCGCCAGTACGGCGAAGCCCTCGAACAAGAGCGCCGATACGGCGAAGCCCAGGACGCGTTTCGCAAAATGCTCGACGCCGCCAAGGAAGACAGCACGCGGCTAAGGGATCACGACACTGGACGTCGAATCGAATGCCAAACTCTCGCTCATTGAGACGCTCTTCTCGATCGGCCGGAAAGCCGATGCCCAGGGGGAGATCGACGCTTTGCTCGCCTGGGACAAGCGTCCCAACACATTGACGCGCGTTGGCAACCTCCTCATGGACCAGCGCGAGCACGCGAAGGCGCTCGAACTTTTCGACAAAGCCGCAAACAGCCTGCGGGACTGGAATTACAAGGAACTCCTGATGAGCCTCGCCAAGTGCCGCGCGAAACTGGGCCAATCGGAGGACCTCGTCAAACTGGCCGATCAACTCCTGCGTTCCAATAACGCGGAGTGGCGCCTGCAAAACCTCCAGGGCTGGCTCAGCGCCGAAGGATTCCATGACCTCGCCGCCCGTGTCATTGAGAGCCGGCTGAAGAAGTTGCCGGAGAAACTCGATCTTTACGCGGCCCTGGCCGCGGCTCACTCGGACGCGGGCCGTGTCGCGGAGGCCTTCGCCGCTTACGAGTCAGCCGCCAAAGTTTTTTCCACGGCTCGGCTGGGCGAACTCCAGGCCGGGCTGGCCAATCTTCTCCTCGAACGCAACTGGATTGGCGAGGCGCTGAAGCGGCGCGAAGCCGCGGACAGCCCCTTGCTCACGGGCGCGCTGATCGAAGTCTTTGCGCGCAGCAGCGAAAAGTCCGAGCGCGCCACGACTCTCGCGCAGGTGGCGGCCGGGTTTCAAACGGACAGCGCCGAGTTGCAGATCAAGTTGGCCGACGCGCTGGCGAGGATGAAACGGAATGACGAAGCAGCCGTCAGACACGAGCGTCGTGCATTACGCGGGCCCGAACCAACCCCTCCTGACTCCGAGGTTGCCGGAACCGGCCATTCCTTCCGCGGCCTCGTGGAAACAGACCGACGCCGCACGCGATCTCGGTGTGATTCACCTCGCTCCGTTGCTTGGTTTGAGCCCGTTGGAAAGCCAGCGCCAGTTTGCCTATGCCCGCACCACGCTCCACAGCCCGGAGGATCGGCGCGTGACTTTGTGGCTGGGTTCTGACGACTGGGTTTATGTCTGGGTGAATGGCGAATCGGTGCACGGCTACACCGAACCGCGTTCGTGCGCACCTGATCAGGACCGCATCAACGTCCAACTCAAGAAGGGCGCAAATCGAATCTTGCTCAAAATCGGGAACAACACCGATGACTGGTGCTTCTGCCTGCGGGTCGCGGAAGGCGGCGACGGTTTGATGGTCGGGAAGGACAGCGAACAAAAGCTTTCCGCGCTGCCCGGTGGACCGTCGAACTGAAATGGCCCGTATCCCCTCAGTTAACGGCGGTGGGGCGACGCTCCTGCGGAGTCTTTCTTCGATGGCATTGGCTCGGCGGGAGCCTCGCCCGACCTTCTACTGAGGACATACAATGGTCCATTTTCTCCCGTTCAAACCGATCTGGGTTCGGGCTGAGCGGGCGGAAGAATTGCCGAATTTGCCTTGGACAGATTTCGTCTGTCGTATTGACTCAGGCAGTCAACCCGATGACACGATATATTGTTCTTCTGGCACTCGCTGTCTGCGGCATAGCCGCAGCCGCGGAGCAGGACGATCCTTCCAAAACTTTCTACATCCAGCTTGTTCGCGGAACGGTCGGTGAAAAGCCGCCACAGAAGGAAGCCAAGGCGATCGGTCCGAGGCTGGCCAAGAGACTTCAGCCGGTGTTTCGTTGGAAGACGTATTGGGAAGTGAATCGCGTCCAAGCCACGGTGGAGCCGGGCCATAAGTCCCGAGTCCGCCTTTCGCGCCAGCACGAAGTCGAGATCGATTTATCCGTCGCGGGCAAGAGAACGGTGCATTTCTTCGAGGACGGGAAACGGGTCAGCACGTCCACGCAACAGAGCGGCGTGGCCGTCACCATTCAAGGGGGAAACGCCACGGGTGAAAACGCCTGGTTCATCGTCGTGCGCAAGGACAAACCGACGGAGTGAGTATCCCCTCTCAGTAAAACGTGGGCGAGGCTTGGGCGAGGCTCCTGCCGAGCCAATGCCATCGAAGAAAGCTCCGCAGGAGCGTCGCTCCACCGTCATTACTGTGCAGACCGTGGGATTGACGACAGATCGACCGGAGAACCGTAGCGCAGATTTTCAATCTGCGGTATCGCCGATTTCCAATCGGCAGGGCGCCGGCAAGTCCCAGCGGGCTCGGACAGGGAGACGCCCCGCAGAATACAAATCTGCGATACGGCAGAGTGCAACTCTGCGCTACGAGCTTTGTCGTCCATCCTGCGGACCAAGCAGTAACCGAGGGGTTGCCGTTTTTCCTGGTTTCCTCGCGTGTGTTCAGGAGGCAGAATCTCCAGTGGAATGCCACCGCACTCAGTCGCGAGAATTCCCGCAGCGAGGCGCCTCCGGGTCCTCGGCATCATGTCCGGGACGAGTATCGACAGCGTAGATTACGCGGTCTGCTCAATCGACGGCAATGCCGTGGCGTTGGAGAAACACTGGCAAGCCCCATTCCCCCGGCGCCTTCGGGACCGTCTGCACCGCGCCGCCAGCGATCTCGGAACCAGCCACGAAACCGGCCAGCTTCACCATGATCTGGGGCGATTCTACGCGGACGAGGCGATACACGGACTGAGGCGGCAACAGCTCGACCTGGTCGGACTGCACGGCCAAACGATTTACCATCAACCGGCCAGCCCTGCGGCCACCTTCCAGTTGGGCGAGCCGGCTTATCTGGCGGAACGATTGCGCGTTCCCGTGGTGAACAACTTTCGCGCAGCCGATCTGGCTGCCGGCGGGCAAGGCGCTCCCCTGGCGACTCTTTTTCATCAGGTGGTCTTTGGCAAAACAGGCGAGCACGTCTGCGTCAATAATCTCGGCGGGATCAGCAACGTGACGTCAATCGACTGGCGAGAGCGAAAGCAACCCCGGTTGGCAGCCTTCGACACGGGGCCTGGGAATCTGTTGATCGACCTGGCGGTTCGCCATTTCACCCACGGAAGAAAAACCTTCGACAGGAACGGCGCCTGGGCCCGACGCGGCCGCGTCTCCGAGAAATGGCTGGCGCGCTGGCTCGATCACAGATTCTTTATCCAGGACCCGCCCAAGAGCACGGGCCGCGAGGAATTCGGCGAGGTTTTTTTCGATGAAGCGTTACGCCAGGTCCGGCGATTTCGGCTCTCGAAGTTCGATATCGTTGCGACACTGACGGAGCTGACGGCGCGGTCGTTGGTCTTGAACTACCGGCTGCATTTGAAGAGCGCGCCTGGACGGGTCGTTCTTGCCGGGGGAGGCGTTCGGAATCCGGCTTTGGTCGAGCAAATTAGAGTCTCGCTCCGGCAGTGGCAACCAGGCATCCGACTCCAGACCTGTGATCAACTGGGCTGGCCGGTCCAGGCGGTTGAGTCGGCGGCATTCGCATTTCTCGCGTACTATCGGGTCCAAAATCAGCCCGCGAATCTTCCTTCCACAACGGGCGCCAGCCGTCCGGTGTTGTTGGGGCAGGTGGCCAAACCGTAGCCTGTCATGCCGAAAAATCTTTGGGACGAAACCGGGCGGGCAGTTTGAGTCGGAAAACCTCACCATGCATCCGCGCCAGGCAGATGCCGCGGGCCAACGTGGCTTCGTCCATTTCCTTGCTGCTCTCTACCGCGGCGAGCACGCCGTAAAGTTTGTAGCCTCTGAATTGGGGGAAGAATTCGAAGAATCTGCCTAGATTTCGAATGAATTTCTCCAATTCTCGCTGGTTCAAAACGCTTTTCACTTCGGCGGCCACGACGGTCTTCGCCTCACCATTGCTTGCGCCAATCAAGTCGATCTCGATTTCGTCGTCGCCCTTGCGCACACGCCGTGTCTCGATGATCTGCTCCACGCCGAAGCGTTTGCTCAGTATCTCCATCAACGAAGGCCGAGCCATTCCTTCGGCGAAATCACCAAACTTGTTGCCCAGGCCGCCAATCTGCTTGCCGAGCTCTTTGATCTGGAGATCGGTTTGCTTCAACTGCCGATCGGTTGCTTTCATTTGTCGATCGGTTGCTTTCATTTGTCGATCGGTCTCCTTCATTTGT
>VHCZ01000103.1 GCA_016871535.1 Verrucomicrobiota bacterium | reverse complement strand
TTTTGCCTGGGGCTGCGTTGCTCCTCGGTCACAGCCCCACTGGCGGGGGATGCTCGCTCGTCGCGCCTTGCCCCAGGCCAAATTGGGCGCAACGAACGTGAGCGTATTTACGAAACGGACCACTAAGACTAAGAGCCGACGCTCGCCATTTCTTCGTTCGTCATGACGTTGATGATTTTGAACTGTTCGGCGTGGAAGGCCGGATCGGCGCGGAAGGAAAGCTTTCCGAAGTAGCGCTTCTCCAGCTCGATCAACAATTTCTCGTCCTCGGTGCGCAACCGATCCAGCACGCTCGGATGAACGATGATCCGGAGCTGGAAATCGGATTCGTCCCGGCCGCGTCGTTTCAAGATCTCGCTCAGCTTGCGTTGAATCTCCACGCTCATGGTCAGCGCGCTTTTCACTTTGCCGCGGCCTTTGCAGTACGGGCAATCGTCATAAACCGAAGCCCGCACGCTTTCGGTGTGGCGTTGCCGGGTCATCTCCATCAATCCCAGTTGCGAGATCGGCAGGACGTGGGTTTTGGCGCGGTCGCGGCGCAGGCCTTCCTTGACCCGCTGATAAACGGTCTGCTGATCGCGCCGCGATTTCATGTCGATGAAGTCGAGCACGATCAAGCCGCCCATGTTGCGGAGCCGGAGCTGGCGGCAGATTTCGTCGGCCGCCTCCAGGTTCACTTTCACAATGGTCGAATCCTGGTCTTTGCCGGTGTTCTTGTGGCGCCCGGTGTTGACATCGATCGCGACGAGCGCCTCGGTTTCGTCGATGACGATGTAGCCGCCGCTCTTGAGATGGACCTGCCGGGAGAACGCAGCCTCCAACTGGCGCGTGATGTTAAACCGGTCAAAGATGGGCTGGGAATCCGAATAGCATTTGACTTTGCCTACGGAGCGCTTGGAGATGCGGCCGATCATTTCGCGTATGCGCTCATATTGCGGCAGGCTGTCGATCACAATGCGCTCGACGTCCTCCGTCAGAAAGTCGCGGACGGTGCGCTCGATCAGGTCGGGTTCCTGAAAAACGCAGGTCGCCGTCGGCTGCTTGTTGATGCGTTCCTGGATGCGCTGCCATTCATCGAGCAGAAACGCCAGGTCGCGCACGAAATACCGCTCTTGCTGGCCTTCGCCGGCGGTGCGGATGATGATGCCCATGCCGTCGGGAATCTTGAGTTTGCGGACAATCCGTTTCAGGCGCTGGCGTTCCTCGCCGTTCTCGATCTTGCGGGACACGCCGCTTTGCTCGGCGTTGGGCAACAACACCAAGAAACGTCCCGGCAACGACAGATTCGTCGTGACCCGCGGCCCTTTGGTCCCGATCGGCCCTTTGCTCACCTGCACGATGATTTCGGAGCCGGGCGGATAGACGCGCGGGATGTCCCGCTGCGTGATCCGGGGTTTGTCGCGCCGCTTGGTTTCGCGTTCCACCACTTCCACGCTGCTGTCGAAGCTGGCGGGAACGATATCCCAGTAATGAAGGAAGGCGTTCTTTTCAAAACCGATATCGACGAACGCGGCCTTCAATCCGTCCTCCAGGTTCCGGACTTTGCCCTTGTAAATGCTCCCCACCAATCGTTCGTCCGTGACGCGTTCGATGGTGAATTCTTCCAGTTTGCCTTCTTCCAGGACGGCGACGCGCGTTTCGAGCGACTCGGCGTTGAGGACGACTTCCTTGTGGGTTTTTTTGACGGGCTTGATCAGGCGCTGAACGCGCTTGATCACGTTGGAAGCGGCGGCACGGAGCGTTTGCACGATGCCTTTGGGCGGCGGTTCGGTGACAGGAACCGGCTGGAATTCCTCCTTCACTTCGGCGGGGGTTTCCAGATGCGGTTCGCGGTAGTCGCTCTTCTTGCGCTCCGGCACGCTGGGCGCCGGAGCGGGTTGGGGTTTGGCGTCCGGCGGCAAACCGGCGGCGATATTCTCGGCCCGGTCGATTTCGCGTTGGTGCCGGGCGCTGTCAAAGACGCCCTCGGTGGAGGCTTTTTCGCCGATGGCCTGGGCGCGAGCCTGATTGGCAGCGCGGTCGGGCCGGCGGATGTGGTGCGGCGGAGCGCCGCTGGGTCGGAACCGCATGCCGCCTTTGCGGCGGTGAGAAAAGTTTCTTTCACTCATAATCAATAAGACCTTCGATAGATGTAGATGCTTTGCAGAATGCCTGTGGCGACCAACGAGCACAGCACCGACGTGCCGCCATAGCTGAGCAGCGGCAGCGGAATGCCGGTCACGGGCATAATGCGGATGTTCATGCCGATGTTGATGAAGACATGGCTGAAGAGCATGGTCACAATCCCGATCGCCAACAGCTTGCCCAGGCGGTCGCGCGCCTGGTCGGCGATTTTAATTCCCGTGAACAGGATCACCGTGTAGAGCACGATGATGGTCGCACTGCCCAGAAATCCCTTTTCTTCCGCGATGACAGAAAAAATGAAATCGTTGTGCGCCACGCCCCGGGGCAGATAACCCAGCGTATTCTGGGTCCCCTGCCTCCAGCCTTTGCCAGTTAAGCCACCCGACCCCACCGAAATCAGCGCTTGCTCGACGTTGTACGTCTTGCTGAGTTGACGTTCCCTGGCGCGCTGACGCTCCTCCGGGGTGGCATTGCGGGGAGCGAAATCCTTTCCGAAATAGACCAGCAGCCGTTCCCGTTGATATTCCTCCATCGGAATCCGCCAGCCGGGCGGCGCGAAGAGAACATCCACCAGGACCAATCCCACCAAGATCGTTCCGGAACCCAAAAGCCGTTTCAAATAAGCCAGCGGCACTCCGGCGACGAACATCATCACCAGCCCGCACGGCAAAAACACGATCGCGGAACCGAGGTCCGGCTCCTTCACGATCAACAAAAACGGGAGCAGCATCATGCCCAGGCCTTTAAAAAAAATCGCCGGCACGCGCAGCTCGTCTTCGGGCCGGCTCAAGAAGTTCGCCATCGCCAGCAGGAAAGCCAGCTTGGCAAATTCGGACGGTTGAAAATCGTAGAAGCCCAGGTCAAACCACCGCCGGGCGCCGTAATATTCGGTTCCAATGTGCGGGCTGAGGACCGCCACGAGCAGGACGACGCTCAGCCAATACAGGACCAGCGACCATCGGGCCAGTCGGCCGTAATCGACCAGGCAAAACACCGTGGCCGCTCCCAGTCCGAGCAGGTAAGCCAGCACTTGCTTGGAGTAGGATTGGTGCGCGAGCCAGCTCAGAAACGAAGTCAGCGAGCCGCGGCGAAAACGCTGCCACAGGCTCATCGTGTCATACACCGAGGTGGCGCTGTAAATGAACGCAACGCCGATGGCCATCAGCAGCACGATCGCCAGCCACATGGGCCACTCGATCTGGCGTTCGCGTTGATTTAGATGCGCTTCAAACATTCGCTAAAAATCGCGGGGTTGGCTGTCGATCTGCCTGCGGGAGGCTGCGGCTGCGACTCGCGGTGAGCCGCTCTCAGCCGCGCGGGCCATAGACGCCGCCTTTTGCACGATCCCCGGATCGCGTTTGACGATCTCTTTGTAGATGTCTCGAGCGACCGGCGCGCAGGTGAAGCCGCCACTGGTTCCGCCTTCGACAACGACGATGACGGCGTACCGCGGATTCTCGAAAGGCGCGTAGGAGACAAACCAAGTAATCTGCTCCGTGTCTCCGCCCGTCAATTTGGCGGTGCCGGTCTTGCCGGCGATTTGCAGTCCATCCACTCTCGCTAGTTTGCCGGTCCCTTCGGGATTCACGGTGTCGTCGAGCATGGCCTGCCTGACCAGGTCCAGAGTTTCCGCCCGCAATTTGACCGTTCCTCTGACTTGTCGAGACGGCGCTGGAATGATCTCGCTGTCTTCCAATTTTTCCTGAGGCTCAATTCGCTCGATCAAGCGCGGCGCGAGAAGGGTTCCGCCATTGGCCACGGCGGCGATGAGGACGGCCATTTGCAGCGGTGTCACGAGGAGTTCGCCGTGGCCGATGCTGAGGTTTCCCGTGTCGCCCGGCATCCACCTCGATCCATCCAGCTTTCTCAGTTCACCGGGAGCGGGCAACGCGCCGGCCGTTTCCTGCTTTGGCCACAGCCCGGTGGGTTCGCCGAGGCGAAACTGGCGCGCCATTTCGATGATTTTTTCCGGGCCGATGCGCAATCCGTATTCGATGAAATAGGAATTGCTCGATTTCCAAAACGCCCGGCGGAAATTGAAGTCCCCTGACCCAGCCGTGTCTCGGATCGGCTTTCTCCCAATGAGGTAATAGCCCGGACTCCGGTAGAGCGCGTTCGGATCAATCACGCCCGCTTCGAGTCCGGCCAGAGCCACGATAATCTTGAAGCTGGAACCGGGCGGGTAAGTGCCGTAGCCGGCGCGGTTGAACAAGGGCTTGAGATCCGGGTCGTTCATCTTCGCGTACTCTTCGGTCGTGAGGCCGGTGACGAATTGGTTCGGATCGAACGAAGGAGCGGACACGAGCGCGCGGATGTCGCCGGTGTTGACGTCCATCACGACCGCCGCGCCGCGCACTTCCTCCTTGCCCTTGGTCTTGGCGCCGGGCGCATTCGCCAGCGCCTGCTCGGCCGCGAGCTGGATCCACAGGTCGATGGTCAGCGCCACATTGTGTCCGGGCTGCGGCGGGATCGGGGTGTGCTCCGATTCCCGATACGCCAGATTGTTGACGAGCACCGCCTTGACGCCGGCCTTGCCTCGCAACTGCGGGTCCAGGGCCGATTCGAGACCCTTGACGCCGACATAATCGGGCAAGCGAAAGCGAAAGGAGATATCTTCATCATCCACCGGGAAGAAATCGCGTTTGAGATGGCCGACGAGATGGGCGGCGACGTGTTGGTATGGATAATGCCGGATCGCCTGCGGTTCAAGCGCCAGGCTCGGCACGTTGCCGGCCTGCTCGACGAACATCGCCACCTGCGGTTTGGACAGATCCTTCAACAGCGGCAAAGGCAAGGAACGCAGTTGATCGTAGTGGGTGTGGAAATCTTGTTCCACCAACAAGCGCGGCGCCTGGATCGCCGAACTGACCTGCATGAGAACGTTGCTCACGACGCGGTAGCGCGCCTGGCGTTCCAATTCATCCGTGATCTTGCGGGTCAGGCGCACGTTCGGGTTCGCGAGTTTGAATTCTTTCCGAACCCCGTTCGTGTACTCATATCGAAAACTGTCCCGCAATTCTTCGAGGTAGAGATTCACATTGTAACTGGGCCGGTTTTGCGCGAGCGCGTATCCGTTTCGATCCAGAATCTTGCCGCGGATGGCGGGGACACGGACGGTTCGCACGGACTGGGCTTGCAGATTGGCGAGGTAACGATCGGAGCGGACGACCTGCAAGTACCACAAGCCGCCCAGCAGGACCGTCATGCCCGCCAACACCGCCATCGCCACGGCTTGCAGTTTGAAGTCGCTCTTCTTGAGTTGGTCGATGATCAACATACTCAGACGCGGCCCCGCTTGATTTCGCGATCCGGGCGAAAGCTGCTTTCGGAAACGGCCGGATACGTGAACGCGCGGCAGAAACGTTCCAACACCCAGAACAAGGCCGGCGTGAGCGCCCCGCCCACGAGCGCCATGATCAGCCATTGCCAGATTGAACCCCACCCGATCAACGGCACCTGGCCGACGCCCACCATCAGCAGAATCGTCAGCACGGGCGCGGCGGCGCTGGCGGCAATGCCCAGCACGAATTGAGCGTACTGTTGCTCGCGCAGAATTAGCCCGCGATTCAGATGCACCAGGAACGCGATGACAAAAAGCGGGAGGATTGAAATGCCCAGGCGATTCGCCGACAGCGCGTCGAACCAGAGTCCTCCCAGAACGCTGACCAGCGCGAGCGTGGCCCATTCCGTGCGCAGACCGCAATAGACCAGGAGCGCCGGCCGCAAATCGATCTGAACGCCGAGCCAATGGCTCAACGGCGTCTGGCACGAAGCCAGGTAGGCCGCCAGATACGCGGCCAACGCCAGAATGCCGGTGTTCAGGTAGCTCATGGAAACTTCACCCACACGTAATCCAGGTGTTTGAAATTCGCCGACAGCTTGACCCGCGCTTCCGTGGACATGCCGAAGCCGACGCTCCGCGTCTCGATGACTTTCCCGATGGGAATGCCTTTGGGGAACACGCCGCCCTGACCGCTGGTCACGACTAACGCGCCGGCTTTGGCTTTGCTTTGGCCGCCGAGAAACGTCAACTCCACGATGGAGGGATCGAGAATGCTGGAGGCATCCGCCTGGATGATCCCGCCGTCCTGGTCTTTCTCATCCTCAACCACCGCCGAAACCCGGCAATTCGGGTCGCCGATCAAGACCACCTGCGAACTCCAGAGACCCACGCGTTGAACCTTGCCCACCAACCCTTCGCTGGTCATCACGGGCATGTTCGTGACCACCCCGTCGCGCTGTCCGAGATCGATCTGGATCGTGCGCCACCAATTGGCCGGATCGCGAAGCGTCACGCGGGCGAGCCGGAGGTCCCACCGGGATTGTTGCTTCCATCCGAAGGCCTGACGGAGGGTGAGATTCTCCTGCCAAACCAGATTGCTCTGCATGAGTTGCAGCCGCAATCGTTCGTTCTCGCGCTTCAGATCATCGATTTGATCGAGGAGCATGCGGCGCGGAACGACGGTGCCCTCGGCCTGCCGGGCCACGCTGCGGCTCGAACTGGTCAAACCGATCAAGGGCAGAAAAAAACCTCCCAGAGCCAGCTTCAGTTGCGTCGCCGTTTGGATCGGCAGGCTCAGAACAACCAGCACCAACAAAACAACCGCCATTAAGGCTAAATACTGCGGCCTTCTAAACATCTTTCACCCGATAGACAGGTTCGGGCGAACAACGGCGGCTCATGACTCAGCATCCTTTATCTGGAGTAAGCAACTCGCTTGAGAAATTGGAGTTCCTGCAGGACTCGACCGGTGCCTTCCGCCACGGCGGTGAGGGGGTTCTCCGCAATGTGGACCGGCAGGCCGGTTTCTTCGGCCACCAATCGGTCGATGCCTCGCAAGAGCGCGCCACCGCCGGCGATGACGATCCCGCGGTCCACCAGATCGGCGGACAATTCGGGCGGGCACCGTTCGAGGGTGATGCGAATGGATTCCAAAATACTTGCCAGGGGTTCCTTCAGCGCTTCGCGGATTTCCTCGGAGCGAACGGTCAAGGTCTTGGGCAACCCTGCGCTCAAATCGCGTCCTTTGACCTCCATCGAAAGCTCCTGTTCCAGAGGATAGGCTGAGCCGATGCGGATTTTGATTTCTTCCGCCGTGCGTTCGCCAATCATCAGATTATAGGCCCGTTTCATGTGCGCAATGATCGTCTCGTCGAATTCATCTCCGCCCACGCGGAGGCTGCGGCTGAACACGATGCCCGCCAGGGAGATGATGGCAATTTCGCACGTGCCGCCGCCGATATCGACGATCATGTTGCCGGCCGGTTCATGCACCGGCAACCCGACGCCAATTGCGGACGCCATCGGTTGCTCGATGAGATACACTTCCCGCGCGCCGGCATGGGTCGCGGAATCTTTCACCGCCCGTTTCTCAACTTCGGTGATTCCGGAAGGGACAGCGACAACCACTCGAGGAGCAATCAGCTTGCGATTATGAACCTTCTGGATGAAATGCCGCAACATGGCCTCGGTAATCTCGAAATCGGCGATCACGCCGTCTTTCATGGGCCGGATGGCGACGATATTTCCTGGGGTGCGGCCGAGCATTCGTTTGGCTTCTTCGCCGACGGCCAGGACGTTAGTCGTGCCAGCTTGAATGGCTACGACGGAAGGTTCATGCAGCACAATGCCCCGATCACGGACATAAACGAGGGAGTTCGCCGTTCCCAAATCGATCCCGATGTCGTTGGAAAACAGGCCTTTAAGTTGCGCTAACATGTATGGTACCTAGACACACTTTAACATGAGGGAGTCGCACAATGCGGTCAAGACCTATTCCACTTATTCCACTACTGAACGAGACTCCCGAGACTCCTGCCGAGCCAATGCCATCGAAGAAAAGCTCCGCAGGAGCGTCGCTCCACCGTCGTTAATTGAAGGGGTCACCCACCATTCCACCGCCACGCCTCCTCAACCCTTATACACGATCATCACGCCGAAGTCGGTGAGAAGCTGGCGAGATCCCAGGTCCATGTGCGTGTAAGTGAGCGGCGTGATGCTGACGATGTTGTCCTCGCCCACTTTGTTCAAGAACTCGGACACGATATCGTCGAAGCGGTCGCGTCCCACTTCCACGCAGTCGGTGCGGCGGATGCATTTCATCCGCATCTTTTTGCTGCCGTCCTTGGCGGAAACCTCAAGCGTGGGGGCGGATTTCGTGATGAGAACCTCTGCGGGACCCTCGTGCACGGGCACGCTAAAGTGATGCTCTTCCTTGGCGGCGGCGGAGGAGGCCATCGGGTTTGCGCGGACGTTCATGACGTCCGGTTCGGGAATCACAATGGGCGTGTTGCAGGAGGGGCACGCAATCTGGGTTCCCGCCATGGAGGTCTCGGCTTCCAACTGCTGTTTGCAGTTCGGGCAACTAAAAATCATATTCATAGCGACCTCGCTGAGTTGGGACTTTAATCAAGTCTATCGCCACGCCTTAAAGTTTCTAGTCCAAAAATTAACCTGTGTGCTACGCTGCGCGAAGCATGAGCATGCGCGCGCCCACCAAATTTCAGCTCGTTTGCAGCCTGGCCGCTTCGGCGACGATCATGCGAGCCGAACCATTCAGCCTCATCCTCCGCAACGGCACCATCTACGACGGCGGCGGCGGCGCTCCTTTCGTCGGTGACGTCGCCCTCAATGGCGAGACCATCGCGGCCGTCGGCGCCTTGCGTGACGCGCGAGCAACGAAGGAAGTGAATGCAGCGGGCCTGGCTGTCGCGCCGGGCTTTATCAACATGCTCAGTTGGGCGACGGAATCGCTCATCCACGATGGCCGTTCACAGAGTGATATCCGCCAGGGAGTGACCTTGGAAATCTTCGGTGAAGGCGAGTCGCTCGGTCCTCTCAACGCCCGGATGAAGAGGGAAATGCAGGAATCTCAAGGCGACATCAAATATCCCATCCGCTGGACGACGCTGGGGCAATATTTGGAATTCCTGGTCCGGCGCGGCGTTTCCTGCAATGTGGCTTCCTTCGTCGGCGCAACGACGGTCCGCATCCACGAGCTCGGGTACGCGGACCGGCCACCTACGGCCGCCGAACTTGAGCGGATGAAGAAGCTCGTGAGGCAGGCCATGGAAGAAGGCGCGCTGGGTGTCGGGTCCTCCTTGATCTACGCGCCCGCATTCTATGCCCGGACGGATGAATTGATCGCGCTGGCCAAAGTCGCTTCGGAATACGGCGGGACTTACATTTCGCACCTGCGCAGCGAGGGGAACACTTTCCTCGAAGCGCTCGACGAATTGATCACCATTTCTCGCGCGGCCAACATCCCGGCCGAGATTTATCACCTGAAAGCCGCGGGCCAAGAAAACTGGAGCAAATTGGACCAGGCCCTCCGCGAGGTGGAGGAAGCCCGAGCCGCCGGCCTTAAGATCACCGCCGACATGTACACTTACACCGCGGGCGCCACAGGTCTCGACGCCGCCATGCCGCCCTGGGTGCAGGAAGGCGGCTACAAAGCCTGGGCCGCGCGCCTCAAGAATCCGGAGATCCGCGAACGCGTCAAAAAGGAAATGGTCACGCCAACACGCGAATGGGAGAGCCTTTACCTTGCCGCAGGTTCGCCGGAGAAAGTTTTGCTGGTCGGTTTCAAAAACCCGAAGCTGAAACCGCTCACCGGAAAAACGCTCTCGGAAGTCGCCTCCCTCCGCGGCAAATCTCCGGAGGAGACCGCGATCGATCTGGTCATCGAAGACGGCAGCCGCGTCGGCACGGTGTATTTTCTGATGGCGGAGGACAATGTTCGGAAGCAGGTGAAATTGCCGTGGGTGAGTTTTGGCTCCGATGCGGCGTCCCTTGCGCCCGAAGGGGTATTCTTGAAGGCGAATCCGCACCCCCGCGCTTATGGAAATTTTGCGCGGTTGCTCGGCCAGTACGTCCGCGACGAAAAGCTGATCTCGTTGGAGGAAGCCATTCGGCGGTTAACTTCCTTGCCGGCTGAGAATCTCAAGCTCGAGCGGCGCGGCCGGCTCAAGCCAGGTTACATCGCCGACGTGGTTGTCTTCGATCCGCAGAAGATCCAAGACCACGCCGCGTTCGAGAAGCCGCACCAGTACTCGACGGGAATGGTCCACGTCTTTGTCAACGGCACGCAAGTCCTGCGGGATGGCAAACACACGGGCGCCAGGCCGGGGCGCGTGGTCCGGGGTCCAGGGTGGAGAACGGGGCGGCTGAAATGACAAAGGTTAGGCTATGGATTTCTCGGTGACAGACACTTTACGACACTTTACATCGCACCCGATTTCTCGTTGCATCCCCGGCAAGGCGCGCTAATTTCTGCATTAGATGTCCTCGAGCGCAAACGATTAACCAACCCCGGAGTCCTAAATGAAAACAGTTCGTTCCTTCCATCGAACAACTCGAATCTTGCGGCGGCGCCGCGGCGGTTTCACCCTCATCGAACTTCTCGTCGTGATCGCCATCATCGCGATCCTGGCGGCGATGCTGTTGCCCGCGCTGTCCAAGGCCAAGACCAAAGCCATCAAGATCAAGTGCGCCAGCAATCTGAAGCAGATTGGCATTGCGTCGCTCATGTACGCCGGCGATTACAACGACTGGTTCCCGCCGCTCCAGGATCCGACCACCAAGTCCGTGGGCAACTGGCCCTGGGACATCCCCGCTTACGTGGCTAATCTCCTCACCCGAAACGGCGCGCAGCGGCACGTGCTTTACGATCCCGGCTTCCCCAAGCAGGATAACAACGAGCTCTGGAGATTCACCACGGACTCCCTCGGAGAAGAGACGATTCGGGACCAGGGTTATCGCGTCGCCGGTTATCAATTTGCCTGGCTTTACGCGGCTCGCATTCGCGCCACCAACATCACGGAAAAAAGCGTGAACACCAAACCGTGGCGCATGCGCGACGGCACGGAAATCAATCCGGGGCCGGCCGAACGCGTCAGCGTCGCCGACGCCGTGATCTCCGAAGGCGAAAACCAAACCGATCGAACCCGCAACCGCTACACCAAGATCAATGGCGGCTGGGCCGGCCATCAAAGCGCGCACCTCAACTCGACGGGAAGGCTCCCCGAAGGCGGCAACTTGCTCTACGCCGACGGCCACGTGGCGTGGCAGAAATTCGAGAAGATGTACGTCCGCACCGACGGCGGCCCGAGCTTCTGGTGGTAAGGAGCGCGTCTTCCGTCCTCCAAACGCTTTCCTGGGTAAATCCGGGTGGAACAAGCTACCAGCCCGTTTTCGGCGGCAACTTGCCGCCGAAGGAAGCGGCAGGCTGGCTGGTAGCCTGCCGCAACAGGCCGGTGGCCTGTTCCACCCAAGAAGACAGTGGAATGCGTCCCTACCGAGATCAGGATTCTGTCAGCCTGTCCAAGGACGCCTGAAGCTGCGCACGCTTCGCTTCCCACGCCGCGAGCCGGTTCTTGTGCTCCTCCAAAACCGCCGGCGGAACCTTTTCCACGAAGCCAGGGTTGTTCAACCGCTGCTTCACTTTCTCGATCTCCGCCTCGACCTTCGCGAGTTCCTTCGTCAAGCGCGCCTTCTCCGCCGCGACATCGATTAACCCTTCCAGCGGCAGATAAAGCTCTCCAAGCTCCGAACGGATCGTGGGCGTTCCTTTCGGCGGATCGTAGGTTGACGCTACTTCGAGCGTGTCGGCGTTCAGCAACAACTTGAGCACATCCGCTTCGTGGTCGGGAAACGGGCCCGCTGGTTTGAAAACGAACTTCACTTTCTTGCTCGAAGGAATGTTCCCTTCGCGCCGCAGATTCCGCCCCTGGCTCACCAACTCGTATTTCGCATTCACGAAGCGCTCGTCGCTGTCGTCCAGGCCGTAGTGCGCCTTGAAATCGTCATCTAACGGCTTGGGCCAGCGCGCGAACATGATGGTCTCGCCGCCTTGGTCCGCAGGCAAATCGCGGTCGAATCCCATCCCGTGCCAGAGTTCCTCCGTGATAAACGGCAGGAACGGATGGAACAGCCGCAGCATATGGCCCAGGATAAAGTCGATCACGGCGAGTTTGTTGGCGCGGCGAGCGTCGTCGGTTGTTGGAGCGTTGGAGCGTTGGAGCGTTGGAGCGTCCGGCGTGGTAACGCTCTGACGCTCTGACGCTCTGAGGCTCAGCACGGCTTTGCTGGCCTCGACGTACCAATCGCAATACTCGCTCCAGAAGAAGCGATAAAGCGTCTGCGTCACTTCGTTGAAGCGATATTCAGCGAACGCCGTGTCGATCTCGCGGATCGCCTGGTCCAGCTTGAGCAGAATCCATTTGTCATCGCTGGTGAGCAGCGCGGGATTGATCTCGCCTTCGGCCTGGCCACCTTGCATCTGCCGGAACCGGCAGGCGTTCCAGAGTTTGTTGCAGAAATTGCGGCCCAACTCGACGTCCTTCTCATCGAAGAGCACGTCCTGGCCGAGCGGGGCGCTGCGCATCGTGCCGAACCGGAGGGCGTCCGCGCCGTAGCGGGCAATGAGATCGAGCGGGTCGGGCGAATTGCCGAGGGTCTTCGACATCTTGCGCCCCTGCTTGTCGCGGATGATGCCGGTGAAATAAACGTTGCGGAAAGGCAGGTCGCCCATGAACTCGTACCCCGCCATGATCATCCGCGCGACCCAGAAGAAAATAATGTCCGGACCGGTGACGAGATCAGTCGTCGGATAAAACGCCTTCAACGTCGCGTTCTGCTCGTCCGCGGCTTTGTCGCCCGTCCAACCCATCGTGGCGAACGGCCAGAGCCAGGAACTGCACCAGGTGTCGAGGACGTCGGGGTCTTGGGTGAAGCCCAACCTGTTCAGAGCATTGGCTTCTTCGTCAAAATACGTCGCAGCCCAAACGGTCCAGGGTCCTGAAATTTTTTCTGCACGAAAGTGACTCCACTTACCTGGAACTCCTGAAACGCAAGGGTACTCCTTGTCCTCGACAACGGCGGCATGTACTTCGGGTGGCATTTCGGCTTCACCTCCATATGTCCTTCTCCACACAGGAATTCTGTGCCCCCACCATAGCTGTCGGCTGATGCACCAATCCTGAATGTTGGTCAACCAGTGGTCATAAACCTTCGCCCAGCGATCCGGATGAAAACGCATCTGGGGAGCGCACGCGCCCTCGCGTGCGGCGGCGGACGCCTCGTCCGCGGCAATTGGCCGTTGATATTCATCGACGCCGCTGGAATCTCTCACGCCCTCTGGGCCGTCGGCGAGGGCGCCGGCGGCGGCACGCGAGGCGCGTGCGCTCCCCTCTTCCTGTTCCACACAGGCCTTTGATTGCTCCACGCTCGGATACTTCAGAAACCACTGCTCGCTCAACCTCGGTTCGATCGGCACTTTTGCGCGCTGACTGAAGCCGACTTTGTTTTCATACGGCTGCTCCTTCACCAGCGCGCCGAGAGCCTTAAGCTTCTCCACCGCGACCTTCCGCGCTTCGAACCGGTCCAAGTCGGACAGATCAACGCCCGCCAGCTCGTTCATGGTGCCATTCGGATTGAGGACATCGACTGCGGGCAATCCATGCCGCTGGCCGATTTCAAAGTCCGCTTTGTCATGCGCCGGCGTTACTTTCAGTACGCCGGTCCCGAATTCAGGATCAATGTGTTCATCCGCGATGATTGGGATCAGCTTCTTCTCGCGTGGCAATTCCGGCGGCAATGGCCGAATCACGTGCTTGCCTATCAAATGTGCGTAGCGCGGATCCTTCGGATTGACCGCGACGGCGGTGTCGCCCGGGATCGTCTCCGGCCGCGTCGTGGCGATCACGAGCCATGTGTGTCCTTGCTCATCCACGATTGGACCCTCCTTCTGACTCGCCTTTCGCTCGTCGGGCAGATCCGGAGTGTTGGCCCCAAGTTCAGTTCCTTTCCCCTCACCCTGGCCCTCTCCCCAAGGAGAGGGAACGACTGTCGGAGTCGCGGGAAGAACCGGAGCCTCTGTTTCTGACCGATGCCGGAGTTCGCTACTCCCTCTCCCCAAGGGAGAGGGTTGGGGTGAGGGGAAAGGAGCTTGAAATCCTTCCGCCTCTTCAGCCTTGTCTGAGGTGCCCGACCGATGCCCCGCGGAGCCATCCGCGACTTCAACCTTGAAATACCAGAGGAAGCCATTCTGGGGCTCCATATCGACTTCTTCATCGGACAACGCCGTCAGCGTCGCCGGACACCAGTTCACCATGCGTTTGCCGCGATAGATCAGGCCTTTCTTGTAAAGCTCGACGAAAACCTTCTGCACGCAGCGGGAATACTCCGGGTCCATCGTGAACCGTTCGCGCGTCCAATCGCACGAGCAGCCGAGCTTTTTTAGCTGTTGAATGATGATGCCGCCGTGCTTTTCCTTCCACGCCCAGACGCGCTTGAGAAATTCCTCGCGGCCAAGATCGTGCCGCGTCTTTTTCTCTTCCTTCCTGATCTGCTTCTCGACTTGCACCTGTGTGGCGATGCCGGCGTGGTCGGTGCCCGGGAGCCAGAGAACTTCCTTGCCATCCATGCGGGCCTTGCGCGCGAGGATGTCCTGGATGGTGTTGTTCAGGACATGGCCCATGTGCAGCATGCCGGTGACATTCGGCGGCGGGATGACGATGGAATACGCCGGGCGTTTGGGGGAGACACGCGCCGGGTCCGCGGTGAAGCAGCCGTGCTTCAGCCAGAAGTCATACCATGTGTCCTCGACGGCCTGCGGTTCGTAAGCTTTGGGGATTTCGGACATAGAGAATTCCGGCGATAATCAGCCTAAGTGGTCCATTTCGTAAATACGCTCACGTTCGCGGCAAGGGATTTTTCGGCCAGACGAGGCGCGAGCGACGAGCATATCCCGAAGTGGATCTGTAAGGAGCAAGCAACGAAGTCTGGCGAAAAAGAACTGCCGCCCTTCGGGTTGCGCCGAATTTTGCCTGGGGCTGCGTTGCTCCTCGGTCACAGCCCCACTGGCGGGGGATGCTCGCTCGTCGCGCCTTGCCCCAGGCCAAATTGGGCGCAACGAACGTGAGCGTATTTACGAAACGGACCACTAAGCGAGAGGCCCAATAACTCTCACGCCGTTTCGCGTGGGCAACGGCCACAACCAGGATTCGATCAGCCTCCACACGGTAGATGATGGCATAAGGGAAGCGTTTCACCAGCCACTTCCGTGTTGCACGCCTGTAAGGCACTCCAATCTCAGGGTGAGTCTGAATTGTATGTTCTGCCGCAGCCACGGCATTGAGGAAGCGTTCACCCAGGCCCGGCAACTGCAGGTCATACCGAAGCGCGGCCGCAGCCATTTCAAGATTTGCGTCGGACAGATGCGCGACGGGCTTCACGAAGGGCCTTTCGCGCGCGGGCGAACGATTCTTCCGAAGTCAGCACTATGGCACGGCCCGCCTCATATTCGTCAAGACGGCGGTCGATCTCCGCAGCCCACGCTTTGTCCGCTTCCGCCTGGTATCCCCGAGGGAGGCTGGCGTAGAGCATGTCAGCCAATTCAATGCGTTCCTCAGGCTTCAGTTTCGCTACCAAGTCATTTGCCTTTTTCTTGAGCATTGCAGTCATGGATCAAGTCTGCCTGAATCCCAACCTCCAGGCAAATTCGCCTTATTTTCTCACCAGCGCGTATTCCATGCTGTCCACCAGCGCCTGGAGGCTGGCGGTGAGAATATTTTCACTCACCCCCACGGTGCCCCAATCGCGCTTGCCATCGGTCGAGGTGATCAGCACGCGAGTTTTGGCCGCGGTGCCGGCGACGCCATCCAGAATGCGCACCTTGTAATCCGTCAGCGCAACTTTTCGGATCTTGGGAAAAGACTTCGCCAACGCGGAGCGGAGCGCGCCATCCAGCGCATTCACGGGCCCGTCGCCCTCGGCAACCGTGTGATGCACCGCGCTGCCGACCCGGACCTTGACGGTCGCTTCACACAGAGATTCGCTGCCCTGGCGGCGCATGGAGACATGATAGGCATCCACAGTGAAGAGGAGTTCGGGATTGTGATCGAGCACGCCGCGGATGAGCAGGGCCAGCGAAGCTTCCGCGGCTTCATATTCGTAGCCCTGGCTCTCGCGTTCCTTGATGAGAGCCGTGATCTCCCGCGTTTCAGGCTGATCCGGCGCGAGCTCGAATCCAAGCTCCTTCGCTTTAAGCAAGACATTCACCCGCCCGCTCAAATCGCTCACGAGCACGCGGCGCTGATTCCCCACCGCCTCCGGGTTGATGTGCTCGTAGGCGCGCGTGATGCGGTCAATGGCGTGGACGTGCATCCCGCCCTTGTGGGCGAAGGCGGTCTGGCCGACCCAGGGCCGGCGAGGATCATGGCGGACGTTCGCGATCTCGTCCACGAACTCGGACAGTTCCCGGAGCTTCACCAGCGAACTGGCCGGAACGCCGAGCTTCTGCATTTTGAAATGAACGATTGGAATGACGCTCGTCAGGCTGCAATTGCCCGTCCGTTCCCCATAACCGTTGATCGTCCCCTGGACGTGCGTCGCTCCGACTTCCAGGGCCGCGACGGCATTGGCGACGCCGACGCCAATGTCGTCGTGCGTGTGAATACCCAACCGCGCGGTCAGCTTGCTCTTCGCGTCTTTCGTGATGCGCGCGATCTCGGCCGGCAAGCAGCCGCCGTTGGTATCGCACAACACGATGCATGCGGCGCCCGCGTGTTCCGCGGCTTGCCACGTGGCCAGGGCGTATCCGGGATCGTCCTTGAATCCGTCAAACGCGTGCTCGGCGTCATAGATCACTTTCTTCCCGTGGTCCTTCAAAAACCGGATGGTGTCGGCGATCATCGCGAGGTTTTCGTCCGGCCGGGCGCGGAGCACTTCGGTGACGTGCAGGAGCCAGGATTTGCCAACAATAGTGACCACGGGCGTCTCGGCTTCGAGGATTTGCCGCATCAGGTCGTCCTTTTCGACGGAGATCCCCCTGCGGCGGGTCATGCTGAAGGCGGCGATCCTGGCGTTTCTCCATTTTCGGCGGCGGGCATGGAGGAAGAATTCCATGTCCTTGGGATTGCTGCCCGGCCAGCCGCCTTCAATATAATGAATCCCGAACGCATCAATGCGCTCAGCGATGCGAAGTTTGTCCGCCGCTGAAAAATTGATGCCTTCGCCCTGGCTGCCGTCGCGCAGGGTCGTGTCGTAGATTTCTACTTCGGGTTTCATCGGTTCCCGCCACGCGGGACGGGAGTTCTACGATACCCCAAGTCCCTTGCAAAGCGGAAATCCAGGTTGATGGCGCTGGTCCGCGCTGGTCCCCATGCCCAGCCTTTCCCCCCATCTCTAACCCTTCCCGCGAACCGTCGCTTCGGATCGTGGCCTTCAGGTCGCTTCCACGCCGAACTCCAAAGTGTGCGTGAAAGCAGCCTAAAGGCTGCGGTCCGCAACGGTTTTCGGTTCCTGGGCCGTGAGCCGGCCCGTGAGGAAACAGGGAGACACCAGGCATCAGTTCTCCCTCGCCCCAAGGGAGAGGCCGGGGTGGAACGAAACGCAAGTCCTTCCACGACTCCAGAATTGCCCGAAACGCTATTCGCTGATTTCGCAGAAGCGAGGTTGTGTTTCGCCTGAACGCACTGGCGCAGGCTCGGCGGCGTTGGCGACCACTTGCCGCATCTGCGCGAACCACCAGCGGGCGCGGGTCGGGCGGCGTTCGCGGCGGGCGACGCGCCGAAATCCCAGAGGTTGTTCCAATCCCAATTCCATTTGTTGCTTTGTCATAGCGAGTTTTCTTAGCTCGCATCCTAGCAAGGGGGGTAGGACAACGGCGGTCTGGGGCCTGAAGTTTTTTTTGACAGGATTTAGGAGGATCTTCCTGATAATCCTTGTCAGGCAAAGCGGTCTTCCAGCCAGGGGTCGGCGGTATTCGAGTAACCTCGCACCTCCCAGAAACCCAGCGTATCTCGATCCGCAAACACTATCTCGTGAATGAACTTGGCGCCCTTCCACGCATAGCGCTTCGGGATAATGACTCGCGCCGGGCCGCCGTGCTCCTTCGACAACGGCTGGCCTTTCCACTTGTGCGCGACGAGCACGTCGTCGTCCAGGCAGACGCCGAGGGGATTGTTCGTGGTGTAACCGTCGTAGCTCTTGAAGAAGACGTGCGCCGCTTCGGGCTTGGGCTGGACCAGGTCCGCGAGCGTAAAAAACGCGACGCCTTCCCATTCCATGTCGAACTGGCTCCAGGTCGTGACGCAATGGAAGTCACTCGCGTCTTTGAATTGCGGCAGCGCCAGGAACTGCGCCCAGTTCAAGGTGAGTGGATTCCCGACCAGGCCGTGGATTTTCAGTTCCCATTTATCCAGCGGGATGTCCGGTTGAATGCCGAGATCGAGGACGGGAAAGTTGGTGACGAGCCGCTGTCCAGGGGGAAGCCGGTTTTCCGAGCGCGCCTGGGCTTTTTCCAGCCCGGCCATCTTGCGCGCCCAGCGCTCTTTCGCGGCGATGTAAGGGTCCTTCACCGTGACTTCATAACGCGCCCGCTTGCACCAGAGCCGGTGCGCCGCCTTTCGCCGTTAACTCGATGACATCACCCGGTTTGAGCGCAAAGGAACCTCCGGGGCGAAAGCTGTCCGCGCCACGCACAAGACTGATGGAATCCAACTCCGCATTGACGCCAGCCTCCTTCAGCGCCGACGCCAACGTCATTCCATCATGGCAAGGCACGCGGCGAGACTTCCCAGTCTTGGTATCTCTAAAGATGACGAAGGGGGCTGTCGCGACATCGGCCGCCGCGCCAACGGTGGCTTTGGCAACTTGTCCGGCGGCGGTCACACCTGAATGCACGACTTTGCCCGCCGTGCCCACCGCGGATGCCGCGGTCTTCGAAGCCGTGCGGGTCGCTGAAGCCGCGGTCTTGCCCGCGCCTTTGACTGCGCCGGCCGCGGTGTCGCCCGCCGAAGAGACGATGTGAGATGCGCAGCAACCGCACAAGGTTGCCGCGACAACGAGGCCGCCCGCGGCGCGCGAAAAACGGAAAAGCGAATTGGTTTTCATAGTGATCGATTGGATAATCGGAGGTGTTTCAATCAGCCATCCGGCCTAAGTGGTCCATTTCATAAATACGCTCACGTTCGCGGCAAGGGATTTTTCGGCCAGACGAGGCGCGAGCGACGAGCATATCCCGAAGTGGATCTGTAAGAGCGTGTCCGAAAATTGCGCGAGGTCCTGCGGCGAGGGATTTTGGCTGTGGCCAAGGCGGCGAGGTCCGAGCATCCCCAACGCGGGCTGTAAGGACCGAGCCAACGCAGGCCACGGACAAAAGACCCGCCGCCCGGAGGGTTTTCGCGCC
>VHCZ01000102.1 GCA_016871535.1 Verrucomicrobiota bacterium | reverse complement strand
GCCGAGGCGTGGATATCGTTCAGGGGATCGATACGGTTGGCCGCCCTTTTTGCGGCGGCGGCGATGCTCTCCGCCGTGAGAAGCTGGCCTTCAAGGCTCTTCTCCACGGCGTTCGCCCGATAGGGTTTGGCGGCGACGCCCGTGACTCCAACGCTCACGGTTTTGCTGTTGGCGTGGACGACGACGGCTACGCCTGCGATGGCGAAACCGCTGGCGCGCTGCGCGAATTTCACGTAAGCCACCGACCTGGGCGTTGCCGGAACTCGAATCTCCCGGAGGATTTGGTTCGGTTGCAGCGCGGTTTGGAAGAGATCGACAAAAAACTTCTTCGCGCTGATCTGCCGCGAACCGTTCGGCCCTACCACGTCCAGCTCCGCATCCAGAGCCAGGATTGCGGCCGGCCAGTCAGCCGCCGGATCCGCGTGGACCAGGCTGCCGCCCAAAGTGCCGCGATTCCGGACCTGCACGTCGCCGATATGAGGGGCAATCTCGGCAAGCAGCGGGCATTTCTCCCGCAGCAACGCCGAAGTCTCGATGACGTGGTGCGTGGTCATGGCGCCGATGGCGATCTTTCCATCCTGCTCGCGAATGTAGTTCAGATCCGAAATCCGGCCGATGTCGATCACCACTTTGGGCTGGGCGAGCCGCAGCTTCAGCGCCGGAACCAGGCTATGACCACCGGCCAGCACTTTGGCTTCTTCTCCGTGCTGGTTCAGCAGGCCAATCGCTTCTTCCAGCGATTGGGGTCTGAAATAGTCGAACGAAGCGGGGATCATTTCGATTTCGATGGCTTCGAGTTATGGATCGCGCGCCAGATTTTCTCCGGCGTCAGCGGCAAATCCAGATGCTTGATTCCGAGCGGCGCGAGAGCGTCGAGAACCGCGTTGGCAATCGCCGGCGTTGCTCCGATGGTCCCGGCTTCGCCGCAGCCTTTGATGCCCATCGGGTTGCTGGGAGACGGCGTCACGGTGCTGTCCATCACGTAATCGGGAATATCCTTGGCCCGCGCCAGCGCGTAATCCATGAATTCGCCGGTCAGCAACTGGCCGTTCTCGTCATAGACGGCGCGCTCGAACAGCGCCTGTCCGAGGGAATGGGCGATGCCACCCTGGACTTGCCCTTCTACGAGCAGCGGGTTGACCTGATGCCCGCAATCATCCACCGCCACGTATTTGATGATTTGGACCTCGCCAGTGTCGCGATCAATCTCCACCGCGACGATGTGTGTGCCAAACGGGTAGGTGCAATTCTTCGGCTCGAAGAAACTGGAGGCTTCCAGGCCCGGCTCGAAATTGGGCGGGAGGTTCTTGGCGACATACGCTTCCTGAGCGAGCAACCCCCAACCGACGCTCTTCTTGGGTTTGCCTCGGACGAAGAATTTACCGTCCTTGAACTGAACGTCTTTCGTCTTGGCGCCCAGGAGATGCGCCGCGAGCCGCCGGGCTTTTTCGATAACCTTCTCCGCGGACATGATCAAAGCTGTGCCGCCGAGCGCCGTGGCCCGGCTTCCATACGTGTCACGGCCATAATGGGCGACGGCGGTATCGCCTCGAAAAACCACGATGTCCTCAATCGGGACGCCGAGTTTGTCGGCGATGATCTGCGCGAAGCTCGTTTCCTGGCCCTGTCCGTGAGGCGTTGCGCCGGTGATCACACTCACCTTGCCGGAAATCTCCATTCGGACACACCCCCACTCCCAACCGCCCGAAGCCATCATTTTCGACGGACCCAGCGCGCAGATTTCGACGTAGGTGGAGACGCCGACACCGAAAAGCCGGTCTTCCTGGCGAGCCTTGTCCCGCCATCGCAGGAGGTCGTCCCAGGGGGCAATTTGTTGAGCTTTCTTGAGCGCGCCCTGGTAATTGCCGCTGTCGTAAGTCAGTCCGGTGGCGGTGTCGAACGGGAACTCCGTCGGTTTCGGAAAATTCTTGAGACGGATTTTGATCGGGTCCAGACCAAGTTCCGCCGCCACCAAATCCATGACGCGCTCGATGACGTAAGTCGCTTCCGGACGCCCGGCGCCACGGTAGGCGTCGGTGGACATCTTGTGGGTATAGACCCCGATCACGTCCATGCGCATGGCTTTGATCTTGTAACAGCCCGTGAGCATGAGGCCGGTCAGCGTGGGGATAGCCGGGGTCAGCAACTGAAGATACGAGCCGATATCCGCAATGGTCCGTGATTTGATCGCGAGAATCGTGCCGTCGTTTTTGACTGCGACCTCATAATCCCCGACCTGGTCGCGGCCGTGGATCGTCGCCGCGGCATTCTCGCGACGCGACTCGATCCATTTGACGGGCGTGCGCAGCCGCATCGAGAGGTGGCAGCAAAGGGCTTCTTCCACGTAAAGATTCAGCTTCGACCCAAAACCGCCGCCAACTTCCGGGGCGACCACACGTATTTTGTTCTCCGGAACACCCACCATTCCCGGCAACAACGTCCGGACAAGGTGTGGAATCTGCGTGGAAGTCCAGAGGGTCAGCGTGCCTTCGCCGGGATGGTACGAAGCGACGCAGCCGCGCGGCTCGATCGCCATTGGAATGAGTCGCTGGTGAACCATTCGCTGCTTGATGACCCGATCCGCCTCCTGAAAAGCGCTCTCAAGGTCGCCGTTCGCCACCGACCACGTAAAGGAAACATTGGATCCCAAATCCGGGTGCGTGAGTGGAGAATTCTTTTCCAACGCCTTTTCCGGATCGACCACGACGGGCAACGACTCGTAATCCACTTCGATCAAATCCAGCGCGTCGCGCGCGATATATCGGTCCGCCGCGAGAACAATCGCTACCGGATGGCTCACATAGTACACCCGATCGCTGGCCAAGACCGTGTGCTTGGGCGCTTTCTGGTCCGGCATGGGCGAAGCGCAGGGCAGCAGACCGCAGGTGGGGTTCACATCGGCGGCGGTATAGACGCCGGCGACTCCCGGCAGCGCTTTCGCGTTTTCGGTTTTGACGCCGAGGATTTTCGCGTGCGCGTGCGGGCTGCGGAGAACCGCGGCGTGGAGCATTCCGGGGAATTTCAGGTCATCGACGTAGGTGGCAATGCCTTTGATCAGGCGCGGGTCTTCGGTGCGTTTGAGCGCCTTGCCGAAATAGCCTTTGTGGTTGCGGTTGGCCATGAGCCTATTTCATCCTGGATGCGGCGCGTTGGATGGCATCGATGATGTGCGAGTAGCCGGTGCAGCGGCATAGATTGCCTTCCAGGCCATGTGCAATTTGTTCGCGCGTGGGGTGAGGGTTGGATTGAAGAAGCTGCACACCGGCCAAAATCATGCCGGGCGTGCAGTAGCCGCACTGCAACGCGTGGCATTCCCAAAAACTCTCCTGGATCGGATGCAACTCGCCGTTGCGCGCCAGACCTTCAATCGTCGTCACGGAACCGCCATCCGCCTGGACCGCCAGCAGCGTGCAGGATTTGACGGCTTGCCCGTCCAGCAGCACCGTGCACGCGCCGCAAATGCTCGTCTCGCAGCCCACGTGCGTCCCGGTCAAACCGCAGCAGTCCCGCAGAAAGTGCACCAGGAGCGTGCGAGGATCGATTTCGTGCTGCTGAGGGGAACCATTGACGGAGATATTGACGGTCGTCTTCACAGATGCTGTCTCGCAAACTGCGGTGCTGAGTTGCCCGGAACGGGATTACTTATAGTCCTTCGAATGAGCGATTCAAACAAAATCGCATTTCGACCAACGAAAAAATTCAGTTCCGAACAGGAGAGCACGGAGCAAACAGAGGCAGGCAATGCAAGACCGGTGCATCCACATTGTTGTCGGTGGCACAGGCAACTTGCCTGTGCCGTCCGGCTACCAGCCGGACGGAACGGTCGCGGATCAGAGTCCTGGACGGATCGCAAGGAATTACCCGCGACCTTTCACGCAGCAGGTTGCCGCGCGAGGCGGGCTGGTAGCCCGCTCCACCCAGCTAGAGCCTCCCAGGGGTGGGCGATTCGTGGTCATAAGGAATGAGCAGTCCATAGGATTCCTCTTGTCCTGACCATCCTGACCTCTGTTGGCTCCGTTGCCTCCTGTTCCAATCGAATTGTTGCTGTTCAAACAATCGCGATTTGGCTTTTTCTAACCCATCAAGTACTTCACTTTTAGGCGCATGGCAGCCCTGGTCGCTATCGTTGGTCGCCCAAACGTGGGAAAATCCGCGCTCTTCAATTGCATCGCCGGAAAACGCATTGCCATCGTCCACGACGAACCGGGCGTGACCCGCGACCGGATCAGCGCGGAGGTCGAATGGAGCGGGCGCGCCTTTTCGCTCGTGGACACCGGCGGCATCGGACTGCTGCGAGGCGAGAAAGCCAACGATGTGATCGTCCAGGCGGCGCGCCAGCAAGTGGAGTTGGCGATCGAATCCGCGCAGGTGATCGTTTTCGTGGTCAATGTCCAGGAGGGCGTGGTGCCGCTCGATCAGGAAGTGGCCGCGCGGCTGCGCGCCAGCGGCAAGCCGGTCATCGTCGCGGCCAACAAAGCCGATCACGATCGGGCCGCGGGATTGGCGGCGGAGTTCGCGGAATTGGGGTTCGAGATGGTCGCGCCCGTCAGCGCCGCCCACCGGCTGGGCATCGACACCCTTATGGAAGGAGTTCTGCGCTTGCTCCCGAGCGAGCCTGAGAGTTCGCCGACGAACGCGGCCGCTCCTGAGGTTCCTAAAGCCGGGGAGACCGATGAAACCAGCGAACTGAATCGCCCTTTGCGGTTGGCGGTGATTGGACGGCCCAATGTCGGGAAATCCTCCCTGATCAACGGCTTGACTCAATCCGAACGCGTCATTGTCAGTCCGGTTCCGGGCACGACGCGCGATTCCGTGGATGTTCCATTCGAGGCGGAAGCGGACGGCGTCAAACAGCGATTCGTGCTGATCGACACGGCCGGTTTGCGGAAGGCAAGGCGCGTGGACAGTTCGGTCGAATTCTTTAGCGTGAAACGCGCCGAGGACGCCATAGAGCGGTGCGACATCGCGATCCTCGTACTGGACGCGGAGGCGGGCATCACGGCTCATGACAAGAAGGTGGCGGGCAAGATCGTCGAGCACCGCAAAGCCTGCGTCGTCGTCATCAACAAATGGGATCTGGTTGAAGAAAGCGTGAGGCAGGCGCGCCGGGAAGCCGCGGGCAAGCAACGCGCTACCCGGAAGCGGGATTCGGGCGAGCGTCCGGCGTCGAGTTTGGCCGAGTTCGGCCAGTGGGCGCAGAAATATTTGTTTTTCCTGGACTACGCGCCGGTTGTATTCGCGTCCGCGAAGACGGGATTCCATTTGACCCGATTGTTGGAAACGGTCCGCTTCGTCGCCTCGCAGTTGAAACAAACGATTCCCACCGCGATTCTGAACCGCACGTTGCACGACGCCATTGAGGAGAGACAGCCCGTGAGCGCGAGCGGCCAGCGGTTGAAGTTTTTCTACGCGACCCAGGTGCGGAAAGCGCCTGCGACGTTTCTGCTTTTCGTGAACCGGGCCGAGCTGTTCACGGATCAATACTCGAAGTATTTGAGCAACACGCTGCGCCGCGCGTTCGGCTTTGAAGGATGTCCCGTCTTGCTCGTGCCCAAAACGCGTCCGAGGAATGCACCGGTGCGATAAGGACTTGGGCCGTATGCACGGGTCAAAAGCCGTGGGAACTTCCCATGAACCTCAAGGTGGGGCGAGCTTGTCCCCAGCGAGCCGATCTGGACGTGTTCAAAGCACGTCGAGCGGCTCGCCGGGACGGTCTCGCCCTACCATCGACGGGTCCATGGCCCATGAGCAGGTCCGTGAGGAACAGGAAGTTTCCCATAAACCCGGTAGGGCTGCGTTGCCGCGCAGCCGGTTTTCTGTGGATGCGGCGGCGCGGCAGCACCGCCCTGCCAGCGATGGGTTCAAGGACCGTATGCCCGGCTTGAACCCGAACCGATTTCTTGACCACGGATTTCACGGATTTCGCGGATGCGGAAGCAGTCTTATCCGTGTAATCCGTGGTTGAATCGAAGCGATAGGCTAAGGAGAATTGTGGTTAGAATTGACAGACGCGATGCATTCCCGACCATGGCGCCGAGCATGACAAAGCCCGCCAGTTCCCTCCGCGCGATTCCCGCTGTCGAAAAAATCCTCCAGGCGCTCGGGGACGTGGGTTTGCCAAGGCCGACGGTCGTGGCCCTGGTGCGGCGGGAGCTCGCGGCGTTGCGCTCCGAGGAAACGATTCCGACGTTCGGCGAGGTTCTGAAGCAAATCCAGTCTGCGCTGAATGCGCTTCGCCTCAGCCGCATCCAGCCGGTCATCAACGGCACCGGCATTCTCATCCACACCAACCTGGGCCGCTCGCCGCTCGGAACGGAAGTCGTGAAGACGCTCACGGAGATCGCCGCCAACTACAACAACCTGGAATTCGACCTGGCCAGCGGCGAGCGGGGCGGGCGCGCGAGCTACCTGGAACAGAATCTTGCGCTGCTCTGCGAAGCCGAAGCCGCCACGGTCGCCAACAATTGCGCGGCGGCGCTCGTGCTGATCCTGCGCCATTTCACTTCGGGCGAACGCAACGAAGTCGTCATCTCGCGCGGCGAGCTGGTCCAGATCGGCGGTGGATTCCGGATTCCGGAAATTCTGGAGGCCAGCGGCGCGAAGTTGCGCGAGATCGGGACGACGAACAAAACGTCGCTGAAGGATTACGAGACAGCTCTGGGGCCTCGCATCGGGTTGATTCTGAAAGTGCACCGCAGCAATTTTTTCATGGACGGCTTTGTCGAATCGCCTTCGACAGAGCAAATCGCCGCACTCGCGCAAAAGCATGGCTTGCCGTTCGTCGAAGATCTGGGCAGCGGCGCCATGATCAGGACCGAGCAGGTGAGCGGTGTCGAACATGAACCCACGCCGGCTGAGGTGCTCTGCCGCGGGGTGGATCTGGTCTGCTTCAGCGGGGACAAACTTCTGGGCGGCCCGCAAGCCGGCCTTATCGCGGGCAAAGCAAAGCTGGTGTCCGCGCTGAAACGGGAGCCGTTCTTCCGCGCCTTGCGTTGCGACAAATTGATCCTGACGGCGCTGCAAACAACCGTGGACCTTTACCTTGCCGGAGCTGGCGAGGAAGGGAATGGCCATGCCTCGCCGGTCCCCGTTCTGGAGCTGATGCGGATCACGAACGACGATTTGCGCACACGAGGCGAGAAAATTATCGCCTCGCTCCAAGGTCTTCTAGTGAAGGCCAGCGCAGGAGAAGGCCAGGCGCAGATTGGAGGCGGAACGTTGCCGCGTTCGGTGATCGCCTCAGTGACGCTTGATCTCCTTCCCAAGAGCATACCGCTGGAAGAACTTTCGGCCCGGCTTCGCCAGGGGTCCCCGCCAGTGATCGGTTACATCTCGGGCGGGCGCTATAAGCTTGATCTGCGGACAATCTTCGCGGTCCAAGACAGCGAAGTGATTCGAGCAGTTTCTGCTGCCGTAGCTCAGGAGTGAGTTTGGCCTTGCGATATCGGACCGGTCGTTTATGATGTCGCCGCAATGTCCAAGGAGAGCCGACTGATCCCGGTGGCAGGTATCGAAAGCCGCACCCATTTATTGCGGGGCTGCAAAATCATGCTCGATGCGGACCTCGCGAAGCTGTACGGCGTCGAAACCAAAGCCCTCAACAAGGCGGTCAAACGCAATCGCGAGCGCTTTCCGCCGGACTTCATGTTCCAGCTCAGCTCCCGGGAAGTGCAAAGTATGCGGTTCCAATTTGGAACCGCATCGTTGAGTCCTTCGGGAATTCTCCGGTTCCAATCTGGAACCGCTTCCAAACGCAACACCCGCTATCGGCCGTACGCTTTCACTCAGGAGGGTATCGCCATGCTGAGCAGCGTTCTCCGCAGCCAGCGCGCTGTCCGAGTGAATGTCGAAATCATGCGCGCTTTCGTCCGGTTGCGCGGCTACCTGGCCTCGCACGCTGAATTGGCTCGCCAGTTGGCCGCATTGGAAAAGAAGTTCGCCTCTCACGATGAAGCCATTCAACGGATTTTCAACGCGATCAAACAGTTGATCACTCCACCCGCTCAAACCCGGCGAGAGATCGGTTTCCATGTGAAGTCGGCGGCATGAAACCTTTGCCACGAGTTTCCCTTCCAGTATCTTTCCCGGCATGTCCACGCTGCACTACATCCTGGCGACCGCCGGGCACGTCGATCACGGCAAAAGCGCGCTCGTCAAAGCGCTGACCGGCACGGATCCCGACCGCCTGCCTGAAGAAAAAGCCCGTGGCATCACCATTGACCTCGGTTTCGCCTTTTTGGAACTCTCAACTCTCAGCCCTCAGCCCTCAACTTTTCATCTCGGCATCGTCGATGTCCCCGGCCACGAAGATTTCGTCAAGAACATGGTCGCAGGCGTCGGCTCGATCGATCTGGCGCTGTTTATCGTCGCGGCGGACGACGGGTGGATGCCGCAAACGGAGGAACACCTCCAGATTCTAACTTACCTCGGCGTTTCGCGCGCCGTCGTGGCGCTGACCAAGAGCGACCTGGCCGAAACTGAAGCGCACTTGGCCGACGCCGTCGCGCAAGTGCGCGCGAAGCTTGAGGGAACTCCATTTGCCCAAGCCCCGATTGTTCCCACGTCTGTCATCAAAGGGACCGGTCTGGAGGAACTGAAACTGGCGTTGACGCAGGTGTTGTCCGAGACACCCGCCCCGCGAGACATCGCCAAGCCGCGCTTGCCCGTCGATCGCGTCTTCGTCCTCCACGGCATTGGCACCGTGGTCACGGGCACGCTGATTGGAGGAATTCTGAAGCGAGGTCAGGCCGTGGTGATTCAACCGGCGGGGAAGGCGAGCCGAATCCGGAGTTTGCAGTCGCACAATCGCGAAGTCGAATCCGCCGGACCGGGCACGCGCACGGCGCTGAATCTTCCGGATATCGCGCGGCACTCGGAACAGGAAAGCGAAGGCATTCAGCGCGGCGACGTCGTGACGCTCTCCGAGCTGGGCGCGGCTTCCGACACACTCGACGTGCTCCTGACCAAATCGCCGCGTCTGCGCGAGAGCAAGTCAGGCGGAGCGCGACCTTTGAAGGACGGGACTCTCGTGCGCGTCCACCACGGGAGCGGCAATGTGGCGGCGCGGGTTTCGCTGCACACGCGCGGCGCGCTGGAGGCCGGTGAGAGCGCGCTGGCCCAGTTTCGTTGCGAGTCACCGCTCTTTGCGCTGGCCGGCGACCGCTTCATCGTCCGTGATTGGTCGGAACAATGGACGCTGGCCGGCGGCGTAATCCTGGATGCCGAGGCGAGCCGCAAGCGATTTCGCAGCGAAGCGCAACGCAAGTTGTTGGAGGCGCGGGCGAGCGGAAGCGATCAGCCGCCAGCCTATGCAGCATCCCAACTCGCCCGCGACGGAGCGGTGCGTCGCGGGTCGTTGCTAACCAAATCGAGGTTCAGCGCGTCCGAAATCGCCGACGCGACAGCGCAACTTCTCCAGCACGGGAAAGCGATTGCTGCCGGGGAATCGCTGGCGGATGCGGGTTGGTGGCAAACGTTGCGAACCCAGGCCGCACAGGCGATCGAGGCACACCATAAAAGCCATCCGCAGCACCTCGGTCTTCCGCTGAGCGAACTCCGCCGGACGGTGGAAGCTTCATTGCCGTCGGCCGAGCTTTTCGATGTGCTCGTGGCTGACCTGGGCAAGAACGGCTTCACGCAGGCCGGCACGGCTATTCGCCGCGGGACGCATCGGCCGGCGTTGCCGCCGCAGCTTCAAGCCGCAGGCGGCCGGCTCCGCACAACTTTGTCCGCGAAGCCCCTTGAGCCGCCTTCGCGGAAGGAACTCGCGCCGGAGGCCACTTCCCAGCAAGCCTTGCGCTTTCTGATCGAGACCGGCGAAGCGGTGGAAGTCGGCGATGAAGTTGTGCTGCTGGCCGACGCTTATGCGCGCGCGACGCAGACCGTGAGGCAATTCCTCCAAGCCCAAGGAAGCGCGACCGTGAGCGAGTTGCGCCAGGCGATTGGCGCCAGCCGCCGCATCGTGGTGCCGCTGCTGGAACGGCTCGACAAGGAAGGCGTCACGCGGCGGGATGGGGATAAGCGCGTGTTGAGGCAGAAATAGGGAAAATCCGAAGCGAAAACGCAAGACTACCGAAACAAAGGAGGCGATGCGGTGTCGAACCCTTTGGTATTTGGTATTCGGACGTTCGGATTTGTTTCGGATTTCGATATTCGGATTTCGGATTTTGAGATATAGAAAGGACGAATATGAGCGGGATGATTTTTTTCGTGAGCCTCCTGGTGGGCGGACTTGGGGCGCTCCTGCTGGGCCGGGCGACCGGCGTCTTGTCGGGCAAGCTGGCTTTGGGGTTGTGCGCGCTGCCCCTGCTTGGCGTTGGACTGGGGTTCGTCTTTTGCTGAGGACACCCGCTTTCGGCGCTTGGTCCAAGCGTCACGATGGCGGGCGTGCCGTTGGCGTTCGGTTATTCCGCGCGCGCGCGTCGCCGGGCGCCGGATCGGAAACTGGCGTGGACGGCTTTTGGTGTTTCCGCGTTGGAATTGGCGGCGCTGCTGACGCTTTTGGGAGTAGCTCTCGCCAGTTTTTTCTAGTCGCAAACCTCCAGATTCCACAAAAGGAAACGAAGACTCGGACTCCGTCCCTGCTCCATTGCAGGAGAGCTCCGCTCCCAACCCTCAACTTTGTTTTCTTCGTTGCCTTTTGCTCAACCGCCTGTCCGGAAGGAACACCGAGTCGGGCTGCGCCGTGGTTTATTGGGTAATGGTGCGGAACACTTCAGTCTCTGGATAAGTCGCGGCCCAGGCGTACCAGCGGCACTGAACGCCGGGGACCCACTCCAGTTCTTTGCCTTTGAGCGGCCCGTCCACAGCGCGACCGGCCAGCGTCCAGCGTGTTCCGGTTTCCTTGTCTTTGAATGGAGCGGTTTCCGGCGAAATGTCGTCCGCATAAAAGGTGAGTTTCCGTCCATCCAGATGGCTCTTGAACGCCACGGCGCTTTGGGTCGGTTTATACCAGAACACCGCAAATGCGGTTCCACCGAATTCGTCGGTGTAACAAGCCCGTTCCTGGTTTGGATTCAAGGGAAAGGCCTTGCTCTTGCCACCCAGCTCGACGCCGAGCACGGGCGCGAGCGGCTGCAAACGGGAATCGCCCTGGCCCATCGATTCCTTGGCTTCGCGGCTCAATTCCTGGGGTAGATCGGTGACGAAATATTTTTTTCCGTCGTAAAGATTGTACGCCGTGGACTCGGGATGCAGCATGAGCCAGTAGCCCCATTCCGTCATGAAGTTGGGGATGCGCTCAAGCCGCTGCCCTTTCTTCGGCCCGTCGAGAGCGACGCCGCTGAGCGCCGACCAAAGCGTGCCGTCCGGGCCTTTGACAATCATGACGCCGTTGAGCCAGCCGTAGAATTCGTAACCGTAATCCTTCTTGAATGCGCTCACGTAGCCGCCGTCGGCGTCGAAGAAAAACAAACCGTAGGTGTCATTGATCACACGCGGGCCGGAGAGGAAATGACGCAGCGGGATGGCGCCGCCGTTATGCGCCGCGCGGATCCAGGCGAGCACGCGGTCGATGCCATCGACAAATCCCTTGCGGTTTTCGGTGGAGCAATAGGAGCAGGGCGGCTCGGTCAGTGATTTGAACAAGCCGGGTTTTTTGATGAGGTGGCCTTGGAGCGGGTCTTGCGAAGGCGCGGCCTGAGTTGAATAGACGCAAAGCCATCCTGACAGGATGAAAAGCAGGACGAGACAACGAATGCCAAGTGGCGCGATTGATTTCATGGTCGGCTTAGTAATATAATTAATTAATTAAGCCTGTGCTGTTTGGCAACGATCTTCGAAGAAAAGGCAGCAATCCCAGGAGCAAACGGAGCGTTAAGAGCCATTGCTTTGCCTCTCGTTGTTCTTCGTTTGCTCTGCGCACTCCTGTTCCATTTGGGCGAGCTTTGGCGGGCCTATTCGTCTGGTTCTTGTAAGTCTTACGAGCGAGAAGAGTATAAGCCCGACAAGGCCCGGCCACAGCCAGGCCGTCGGCGTGACACTGCCCAGGAAGCAAAGCGTCGCCGTGACCGGGATCATGCCCAGGAAGGTCGCCAGGAGGAATTGCCCGATCGAAATATTTGTCAGTCCCGCAAGATAGCTCACCAGGTCAAACGTCGGGCTGGGCGGAAGGCGCAGCAGGAAGATCGCGAACGCCGTCACGTCGCGGGGCACCAGGTTTTGGAACCGGTGATATTTCGGAAAGCGCGTGAAGAAACCGTCTCCCAGCTTGCGCGCAATCAAAAAAGCCAGCGCCGCGCCGACGGTCGCACTGATGAGCGTGATTAGGAGGCCGCCCCAAATCCCAAACAGCTTCGGCGAAAGAATCGTCAGCGGTGAAGTCGGAATCGGCGAAACGAGAATGCCGAGGATCATAAGCAAGGAGAAGACAATCGGCGCCGCCAAGCCGCTTCTCTGCAAAAGAGCCTCCAGGCTCGCAGCCTCGAACTTGAACTGCATCAAGAAACCGATGGCCAGGGCGAAGCCGACGGCCAGGAGCAGGATGACAACACGAGTTCGTCTTCGCATGGCTGACGTGTGAGCATCGTGCCTTCACTCCACGCCGACTGTCGAGCGTTCGTGGGAGGGAACAGGTGAGGGGGCAGCGTTCATGGGAAGCCGCCTTGGCCAAGAAGCCGTGCCCACGGCGCATGAGCCGAAGACCGTGCGGACCGCAGCCTTTAGGCTGCTTTAGCGCACTCTCCGCAGTCGAGCGTTGAAGCGGCCTAAAGGCCGCGGTCCGAACAGACGGTTTATGGGAAGCTCCTTCCTCTCCGAACCGTGCGACTTTATCCATTGTTCCCAGGGAACACTCGGCTTCCCAGATGTGGCACAGGTGAATCCCAGGCGCGGACACGCTCCGTATCTCGCATCAACTCAACTCAAAGGCAGTAGTCCACCGGTCCCCGGAAAACTTGTTGTCCTGAACGAGGTTAAAAAGGTTCATGCCGCCAGGCTCAGAACACGCCTGACGTCGGGAGCGCTTGGCTCATCGCCTGGCACGGCCTTTGCCCTTTCCTTCGATCGTGCTGAGCGCCATCATAGAATAGAGCCTGTCCCCGGCGAGCCGAGTTGGACGTGTTCCAAGCACGTTGAGCGGCTCGCCGGGACGGACTCGCCCTACCCGGTTCAGGGGTCGTGATGGGAAGGATGACTTCGCTTTGACCTTGGTCAAGCCGACCGCCTTAAACGCCCTTCCTCTGTCTTGCCAAAATTCACGGGCCGACCGAAAATTCACCGGTGCATATACCGGACGGATTTCTTGATCTGAAGACCTGCCTGGGGAGCTATTGCGCGGCCGGCGCCGGGCTGACTCTGGCGATGCGCCGAATCCGCGCGAGCGGCTCGGACAAAACAGTTCCTCTGCTCGGCGTGATGTCCGCGTTTCTGTTCGCGGGCCAAACCGTGAACTTCCCAATCGGCAGCGGCATATCGGGCCACCTCCTGGGCAGCACGCTGGCGGCGATCGTGCTGGGCCCAAGCGGCGCGGCGCTCGTCGTGGCGACAGTTCTGTTGGTTCAATGCGTTCTGTTTCAAGACGGAGGAATCACCACGTTCGGGGCCAACTTCCTGAACTTGGGTTTGGTCGGCGTGGGAACGGGCTACTTCGTTTTCCAATTCCTGGCGCGATGGGTCCGCAGCGCTCGAGGGCTGGTTTTGCCGGCGGCAATTGCAAGTTGGTTTTCCGCTCTCTGCGCGGCGGTCGCGTGCGCGATTGAGTTGGCGGGAGCGGGTACCGTGAAATTGCCGGTGATTCTGCCCCCGCTGCTGGTTGCTCACGCGGTGATTGGCCTGGGCGAAGCCGCGATCACGGCGGCAATGATTTCCTTTCTCGCTCGGGTGCGGCCTGATTTGATCTTGCGCCCGCACCAGGCCGCCGCGCGCGCGGCCGCGCCGGAACCTCTGAATTGGGCGCACGTCCTGTGCGGTCTGGCGTTCGCGCTGGGAATCGCGTTGCTGGCGGCGCCGTTTGCATCGACTTTGCCCGATGCGCTGGAAGCCGTCGCCGCGCGTCTGAATTTCCAGGATCGAGCGGCGGCTTTCTGGCCGGCGCCGCTGGCCGATTACACGCTGCCGGGAAGCGCTCCTGAATGGCTCGCGGTTTCGCTGGCAGTGGGATGCGGCACCGCGCTGACGTTCGTTCTGATCCTGGGTCTGGCGCGCTGGCTGCGCCGTCCGCGCTCCGAATCGCATGCGGAATGAAAGTCAAGTTGCGCCGGGTGCGCAGTTACATGTTTCGCGCTTCGGACAATTCTGGAATCGTGGTGAAATTTCCGCTTCCTTTCCCCTCACCCAGGCCCTCTCCCTTGGGGAGAGGGGGAACCGACTCCCGGCGTCGGTCCGCCAGGGGGGAGAGGGCCAGGGTGAGGGGAAAGGAAGCGGACTTCGAACCCGCGCCTTGGGATTTATCGAACGCTAAACACGTACGCTGTGCACGCTCGATTCAACGCATGCAGTCCTTCGGCCCGAATCGTGACGGCCTTCGTCTGGGTTTCGTGCGTCGCCCTGCTCCCGATACACCTTTGGATCTGGCAATTGCCTTCCGCGGTGGTCCTGGCGCTGGCGACGCGGGGGTTGGGAATTTCCTTGGGCTTGCTGTTGCGGCGGACGCGGCTGCTGTGGCCGTTCCTGGGCTTGACCGCGGCCGGACTTCTGGGCCAGCCAGAATGGCCCTTGCGCATGGGCAATCTCGTGCTGAAATCGTTTTTGAGCGTTTGGATTCTCTTTCTGCTCACGCAAACGACGTCGATGATTGAACTGACGCGCGGTTTGCGGCGGCTTCATTTCCCCGCGATCTGGGTGGAGGTGTTCGCATTCCTGGTGCGGTATGCCTCTGTTCTTTCCCTCGAATGGCGGAAGATGCACCTGGCGCGCGAGGCCAGGACCTTTCGCCTGGGACGGCGCGCCCGGTTCAAACTGCTCGCGCAATCATTGGGCTGCCTTTTCATCCGCGCGTATGAACGCGCCGAGCGCATCCACCACGCCATGCTCGCGCGAGGGTATCGCGCGACCTGAGGTTTAAAATGATCTCGGTTGAACGCTTGACATTTGCCTACCCCGACGGGCGCGTGGCTTTGCGCGACGTGAGCTTGCGCGTTCAGCACGGCGAAACCGTTGGACTGGTGGGCCCGAACGGCGCGGGCAAATCCACGCTGTTGCTCCATTTGAACGGCTTGCTCGGATTGCCCGGGCAAGGCGGATCAGTCGCGATCGACGGGCAGGGGGTGGCGGAGGCGACGCTGTCCGATATCCGGCGGCGCGTGGGGCTGGTTTTCCAAGATCCGGACGACCAGTTGTTCTCGGCGACGGTGGAGGAGGATGTGGCGTTTGGACCGCGGCAACTGGGTTTGACCGACAGCGAACTAAGTGACCGCGTGACCAAGGCCCTGGCCGCAGTGCAGCTTCACGGATTTCAAAAGCGCATCCCGCAACACCTCAGTCTGGGCGAAAAAAAACGCGCGTGTCTGGCGGGAGTGCTCGCGTGCCAGCCGGACGTGTTGCTGTTTGACGAGCCGACCGCCGGGTTTGATCCGCGCGGGCGCCGGGAATTCATCGACCTGTGCCGCTCCTTGTCCGCCACGAAACTCATCGCCAGCCACGATCTGGAAATGATCCTCGCGCTCTGCCGCCGGGTGTTTGTGCTCGACGGCGGACGCGTGGTCGCGAGCGGCGAGACGGAACAGATTCTGGGAGACGAACCGCTCATGCTCGCGCACGGTTTGGAAAAACCGCACAGCCTTTTCCATTCCCATCCCCACGGCCCGATGCCGGAGTAAAGTCATTTCAAAAACTCGCGACGCACCAGCGACTTCTCACCGCAACGCACGCACGCCCTCTCTCAGTCCGTAAAGCGACTGAATTTCGGCGTCGGTCAGGGCGCGGTTGAAGATCGCCACCTCATCGTAAAACCCGACGTAACTCAGCCCGAGCATGATCAAAGCCTTCGATGGGTCCCAGGTGAACGTTTGCTCGCGCGGACTCAGCATTCCGTAAAGTTTGCCGTTCAAGTAAAGCTTCGCCACGCCGTCTTTCTGGCCGGTGTTGAAATTCTCGAAGGCGAACGCGACGTGGGTCCATTGATCGCCCTGGAACGGCGGCTGATGAATATGGACGAGCGGTTTTTCTTCGAACGGAATCTTGCCCCATTCGCGATTCTCCGGGTTCCAGATTTTGAAGTCGGCATAAGCTCCCAGGCGGAATGGAATCGAGTTGGTTCTCTTCTCAAACTCGACGAAGAACGCCGCATCGTTCCATTCGCGCGGCGTGATCTGAATCGGATCGCAAAAACTCGGCGCCAGGTCGTTTTGCGGGTCGGTCTTGAGCCAGAGCGAGACCGTGCCGCTCCAGTCGCGCGTCCGGTAAGCGATGTTCTTCTCGCCTTGGTAAAACACAATCTCCGGCGCTTTCTTGTGAAACCGGAGCGCGTCGCCAAAGCGGCCCTTTCCTTTTTCGTGCGTCACGACGCCGGTTTCCGGCAAGCCCGGTTTGCCCGTGCGGGGATGTTTCATCGAGGGCGCCCAGTAAAGCTGGCGGTCTCCGGCTGCGAAATCGGCATCGACGCCGGTGTCGAAGGAGGCATGGAAAGTTAGAGCTTCGCGCAATTTTGGAAGAGACGCTTCCGAGCGTTGAGCTTGGGCCTGGCTCATTGGGACCAGCACAAGCGCGCTTAGCGCGAAGGCGATTGAAACGGCTGGCAACCGATTGGAAAGAGAATGGGTGGTGCTCATAGCAGCCTGATTTTGGCCTTCGTCAGTAGTTCGAGTCAACCTTAAGCCGTAACAATCCAGTCAGGAACCACGAATAACCACGAATAACCGGGTTCCGGCGCTTTCTCGAGGTCCACGTCAAGGGTCTCCTTTTTCGTGACTCGACGCTGCCTCGTTTCATCGCCACTTCATCTTCGTCCGAATTCGTGTTGATTCGTGTTCATTCGTGGTTGAGCTGAATGGATACGGCTAAACCGCACTCCCGCACTCAGCACAGCCACAAACACAGCGCTACCGGTGCATCCGCAAGTTGGCGGTGAAGCGCAGCGCAGATTTTCAATCTGCCGTATCGCCGACTTGCAGTCGGCTGCGCGACAAACTCACCCGACCGCACCGGATTGGCCGGCGTGCCGCAGATTCCAAATCTGCGATACGGCAGAGTGCAACTCTGCGCTACGTGGACGGCGACAACTCGTGGATGCACTGCCAGCCCTACCATCCCCCACCATCCCGCTTGACCGGGTGTCGGAGAACTGCGAGAGATAGGCCACTATGAAACTTCCCCTTGCCTTGGCTTTGACTTTGTCGGGCGCTTCCCTTGCGGCGGCCGGCGATTACGTTCTCCATTCATTCAAGAAAATCCAACTGACTGACAAATTCTGGTCCGAAGGCGCCAGCTTTGGGGATTTCAACCACGATCGCGTCAACGACATTGTCTCCGGACCGTATTGGTACGAAGGCCCCGGTTTTCAGAAGCGCCACGAATACGCGCCGACCACGCGCAAATCACCAGCCGGGACCGCGCCCTTCAAGAAGAAGTCCGCCGACGGCAAAGAGGAAGCGATCGAAGGTTTCGAGGGCGCGCTCGGCGCCAACAACGCTTACGCGGACAACTTTTTCGCCTTCACGGACGATTTCAACAAAGACGGCTGGACGGACATTTTGATCCTCGGCTTTCCGGGCGATGTCTCCGCCTGGTACGAAAACCCCCAGGGGCGCGACGGACACTGGCAACGACACATCGTGCTGGACGTCACGGACAACGAGTCGCCGACGTTCACGGACATCACCGGCGACGGCAAACCGGAAATCGTTTGCAGTTCCAAGGGCGCGTACGGCTATGCCGAACCGGATTGGAGCGCACCATCCAGACCCTGGACGTTCCACGCCATTTCCCCCAACAACAAGTACCACAAGTTCACCCACGGCATGGGAGTCGGAGACGTCAATGGCGATGGGCGCCTGGACCTGCTTGAAAAAGACGGCTGGTGGGAACAACCCGCGTCGCTCGCCGGCGACCCGGTCTGGAAACACCACAAACACAACTTCGGCTCCGGCGGCGCGCACATGTACGCTTATGACGTGAACGGCGACGGCTTGAACGATGTGATCACGTGCATTGCCGCGCACGGCTACGGCCTGGTCTGGAACGAGCAGGTCCGGGAAAGCGGAGAGATTTCTTTCCGGGAACACATCATCCTCAACAAGCAAACCGAAAAGGACAAAGCGCCCATGCCTAACAAATACGGCGTGGTGTTCTCGCAGCCTCACGCCATCGATCTGATCGACATGGACGGCGACGGTTTGAAGGACATCGTCACCGGCAAACGATTCTGGGCGCATGGCGCTCACGGAGATCCGGACCCCAACGCGCCGGCGGTTCTCTACTGGTTCAAGCTTGTTCGAGGCAAAGACAAGAGCATCGATTTCGTGCCGTATCAGATCGACGACAACTCCGGCATCGGCACGCAGGTGCTGGCCGGACATATCAACGGAGACAAGCTGCCGGACATTGTGGTCGGCAACAAGAAGGGCACTTTCGTTTTCCTTCACGAGACGCGGAAAGTCAGCAAGGAACAATGGGAGAAAGCCCAGCCGAAGCCGCGTCCCGGCGGCCAAACCGCCGCCGCCGCCAACTGACACGCGCGGCGCACGACTCGCTTCCGAGCAAGTTTCTGAAACTATCCAGGGCGCAGCCGGGTATTTCAGGCTGACGGGGACGCTGGTCCCCGAACAGAAACCTGAAACGCTTGTGAATGCTATGAAACACCCGACTCGATCCCTCCTCAGTTTGGCCGCGTTGTCCGTGCTCCTGAGCCTCAATGCCGCCGCGCAAAGCCCTCCACCCGGATACGTTAATTTCGGAAAATTCGCCCCGCCCACCTCGGGCGAATTCGTCGAGGTTCACGTCAAGAACAACCTCATCTCAATGGCCGCGCGCCTGGCGGAGAAAATCGAGCCGGAGGTGGCGCAGTTGCTTCGCGGCCTTCATCTCGTCCGCGTCAACGTCATCGGCCTGACCGAGGAGAACCGCGCGGATGTCGAGAAGAGGATTTAATCGATCCGCGACGATCTCGACACCAAGGGCTGGGAACGCATCGTGACCGTGCAAAAGAAGGGCGAAGACGTTGGCGTCTTTCTCAAGACCCGCGGCGAAGAAACCATCGAAGGCCTGGTCGTCACTGTCCTTGATGGCAGAAAGGAAGCGGTTCTGGTGAACATCGTCGGCGACATCAAACCGGAGAAGATCGCGGTCGTAGGCGAGAAGCTCAACATTGATCCCCTCAAGAAGATCGGACGCGAGCTGGGCAAGAAGTGAGTTCCTCGAAGACCTGGTAGGGACCGATTCCACTCGGTCCCTGACTTTACTCGGCGAATCGAACCAACAATTTCAGGGACGCGGTGGAACGCGTCCTTATCAGTTGATGGGCAAACGCTCTCCTGTCATGAACTCACCCACCCCTTCGCCCCTCCCAGGAGGGGAACTGGTCGCTGCGACGCCGGACGGATCTCCCCGCCTGGGAGG
>VHCZ01000101.1 GCA_016871535.1 Verrucomicrobiota bacterium | reverse complement strand
ACTCAGGGTCGAATCCGGGGTCGATTGAAACGTCTGGAGGAATTCGTTGATGCTCGAAGCGATGGCCCGGCCCATCGCTTCGTAAACCATGAGTTCGGGAAAGTCCTCCCGGGAATGCCGGGACAAGCCAGTGGAACCGGTTGCGCTCGTCAACGCATCGGAAGCGCCATCCAGTCTCGTCGGCGAGCTCGGCATGAATGTTCCTTTGGGTGGGTCGGGGGTTCGGCTGAATCAACGGCGCACCGAGGCGAGCGACGCCCGGCCCCTCCGCCGCGCAGGTCGATCTCCCCGGCAAACTCGAACGACAACGCCGTGACTGATCACCGCCGGACGCTATTTCGCCAATTCCTTGACGTAAATACTTTTGAACTGCAACAAGCTCGGCGGGCTGATCCATTTGCCGTCGCGCTTCCCGCCGTGGTGCTGCAATCCAATGGGGCCTTTCGCCGCGATGCCGGGGAGTTGGGCGTTCTCGATGACGGTCTTCCCGTTCAGCACTACGGTGACCCGGTCGCCCCGGCACGTGATTTCATAGCGATTCCATTCGCCGACAGGTTTGTCCGCCTGGGTGCGCGGCGTGACCGCAGCGCGAATCTGGGCGGGCTGTTTCGGATCATTGCGATAGCCGTAGAATTCCCCCGATCCGATCGGCCAGCACCAGATGTTGACTTGGTTCTTCCCCGATCCGCGCAGGAGGATTCCGGAGTCGGAGTCCGGCAGGGCTATTCGCATGGCCTTCCCGGTGATGTCGCGGGCGTGCGTGCCATCCGGCAGAATGTAAGGCACATTGGGATTGATGTAGGGCGTTTCCTTGATCCGCCAATCGACCCGCAGAATGAAATCGCCAAACTCGCGCTGGGTCCAGAGGCTCTTGTCTCCTTTGGCCTGACTTTCGGCGTCGTAGTCGATAACGCCGTCCAGGATTTTCCAATGGCCGCCGTCTCCTTCGGGCACTTTCCAGCCCGTCAAACTGTGGCCGTCGAAGAGTGAGACGAATCCGGCGGGAGGCGAGTCGTCTGCGCCGCAAAGGCGGGACAAGCTGAAGAACATTGCGACAGCGAGGCATCCGATGGTCGTGAGAGGTTTCATAGCATTCTGCCTTTAGCCCTCCGGGGCAGGAGGGTCAACTTGACATTGGTGCCGATGGAGGGGGTCGAACCCACACACTCTTGCGAGTACCAGATTTTGAGTCTAGCGCGTCTGCCAGTTCCGCCACATCGGCAACCTAATTATCAATGACTTACGAGTTGATCCCGAGACAATGATTGACTTTGTGCTAGTGATGTAACCGTAAGCAAGAGCACTCCGAGTCAATCTGTTCCTCGTCAACATTTGAAGGGCCAGTATAGGAAGGTCTATGATGCACGCAAGCGGCGAATTCGCGGCCTTTGGCAACGGAACGGGAGATTCTACGCCCAGGTGACGCTTGAGGATCCAAACGCGGGTCGGAAGCAAGTGCGGCGCGTCCCGTTGGAAGATGCAGAGACGGTTCCTCAGGCCGTTATTAAGGGTCTGTGCAAAAATAAATTCCGGTTTCGCTGGAGGTGATTTCGCTTTCTGGCGAGGCACGACGAAGGAGCATAGCCAGGGATCTGCGACTGAGGAGAAACGAAGCCAGAAAGCGAAATCGCCCCAGCCCTCCGGGGCGGGGAGGCGCCTGGCCGGCTGCGGCGTTGCTCGTCGGTCACAGCCCCAAAACGGGGATGCTCCCTCCTGGCGCCTTGCATCCGGCCAGGAGGCAGATCATCATCAATGACGACGACTTCTTTGAAGCCCAATTCCTGGGCGCGAACTTTCAACTCATATTGACGCCGATGGCTTTCCTGGTGGTGGCGCACTTGATGGAGCGTCGATTGGCATCGACGCTCAGGAACTGAGATCTTACTCCAGGTTTCCTTATCGGTCTTTCATTTTCGAAATAACTGCTTCAGTATTCCCGCTGCCACAGCCAGCCAGCAGAGCGACTATGCGATGCCCGAAGTGCCAGGAAGAGAACCCGTCGGACGCGAGGTTCTGCACGCAGTGCGGGGCCGGGATCGAAATCCCGTGCGCGAATTGCGGCGCCGCCAACGCGCCCCGAAACAAGTTTTGTCAACACTGCGGCCAGCCGTTGGCGTCCGTCCCAGCATGGTCAGGCCGATTCGCTTCTCCCACCGATTACACGCCCGCGGCGCTGGCTCGGAAAATCCGCGCGGCCCGACCGGCCGTGGAGCGGGAGCGCAAACAAGTGACGGTGCTTTTCACCGATGTTTCCGGCTTCACGTCCCTTTCCGAACAGCTCGACCCGGAGGAAGTCCAGCGTCTGATGCAGCGATGCTTCGACCTCATGCTGGAAGCGGTGCACCGCTACGAGGGCACGGTCAGCCAATTCCTCGGCGACGGCCTCCTGGCGCTGTTCGGCGCGCCGATTGCCCATGAAGACCACGCGCAACGGGCGATGCTCGCGGCCCTGGACATCGAGAAGGCATTGGCCCGTTATCGCGATGAACTCAGACAAAACAAGGCCACTGAATTTCGCGTGCGGAGCGGCTTAAACAGCGGCCTGGTCGTCGTCGGCACGATCAGCGACTCGCTCTACATGGAATATACGGCGGTCGGCGACACCGTGAATCTGGCGGCGCGCATGGTGAATGTCGCTGGCCCAGGCCAAATCGTCATCTCGGAGCAGACGCACCAGGCCGTCGGCCATTATTTTGTGACTCGTCCCCTCGGTCCGCAAACCGTCAAAGGCAAGGCGATTCCCGTCGCAGCGTTTGAAGTCCTGCAAGCCCGTGAATTTCGGACCCGGATTGATGTCGAGCTGGAGCGCGGTTTCAGCCCGCTGGTGGGGCGGCAGAAAGAACTCGCCTTGCTCCGGGAACGGTTTGCCGAGGCGAAGAGTGGGCGCGGCCAAATCGTGTTCGTGATCGGGGAACCCGGCGTGGGCAAATCGCGGTTGCTTTTCGAGTTCCGGCGCTCGCTCGAAGGCGAATCGTTTTCCTGGCTGACGGGACGCTGTATTTCGTTTGGTTCCCAGATGCCGTATCTGCCCGTCGTGGATATTTTGAAACGCTTCCTCCAGATCGAAGAAGCGGACGCGGAATCGGCCGTAATCCAAAAGTGCGAACAGAAGGTGTCGGGCTTGGGCGAAGAACTCCGTCCCGCCATTCCGTATCTCAAGGGCCTGCTCTCGGTGAATCCGGGCGATGACACGGTGGCAAAGATGGATGCCCGGGTCAGACGGATGAAAACGTTCGAGGCGTTGCGCGCGCTCACGCTGAAGCTGGCGGGAACCAGGCCGCTCGTGCTGGTGCTGGAAGACCTGCACTGGATGGACAAAGCCTCCGAAGAAGTGCTCCTTTACCTGACGGACAGCATCGCGGCCTCGCAGGTGTTGATGATTCTGACCCATCGGCCGGGTTATCAGAATCCTTTCGGCGATCGGACTTACGCAGCCCGACAGGCGCTCAACCGGCTGTCCGACGCCGAGAGCATCCGCCTGGCGGAGGGCATGCTGGGGACCACGAATTTTCCGGCGGAACTGCGGGAGATTATTACCTCCAAAGCCGAAGGAAATCCGTTCTTCGTGGAGGAAGTGATCAAATCGCTTTTGGAACTCGGCGCCCTGCAGCGGCACAACGGTCATTACGTGGCGACCAGGCCCGTCTCGGATATCCACGTCCCGGACACGATTCAGGATGTGATCGCGGCGCGGATTGATCGCCTGGAGGAATCAGCCAAGCAAGCCCTGCAACTCGCGGCGGTGATCGGGCGGGAGTTTACCGTGAGTCTGCTGGGGCGTATTTCGGATTTGAAGGACCAGCTCGGGAAATTGCTCCAGGACTTGAAGGTGCTGGAATTGATCTACGAGCGGAGTCTTTTCCCGGAACTGGCCTACATGTTTAAGCACGCCCTGACACAAGATGTGGCCTACAACACTCTCCTCATCCAGCGCCGCAAAGATTTGCACCGGCTCGTGGCCATGGCGATCGAGGAGTTGTATGCCGAGCGATTAGCCGAATTTTACGAGATGCTGGCCTATCACTACGAAAAGGGCGAGGTCTGGGACAAAGCTCTGGGTTTCCTGGTCAAAGCCGGCCAGAAAGCCTTGCAAGGCTATGCAAATCAGGATGCCCTGGCCTATTTTGATCGGGCGTTGGCCGTGTCCAAACAGCTCAAACGACCGGTCGAACCCGCCGCACTTGAGGCGATTTACAGAGGCAAAGGGCTGGCGCATTTCTTGATGAGTCAGCATCGGACCGCTGCGGCAGCGTACCAGCAGTTGCTGATAGTGGCGGAGAAGAACAGGGACCGAGCCAGTCAGATGGAGGCTGTGTATCAAACCGGCATGAGCTACTTCTGGTCCCACGATTTCGAGCAGGCTCTCAGTTGGGCTGAACGCGCCAGATCGCTGGCCTTGGAAGCCAACGATCAAACCATGCTGGCTTCCAGCAAACGGTTGTTTGCCTTTGTTTACTGTTGCATCGGAAGGGTGACTGAAGCGATCGCGCTCACGGATGAGGCTCTCAAATTGAGCCGGGAAACGGGGAATACTTTCCTGGAAGCGGACACGCTGACCTGGCAAGCCTTGAACCACAACTTCCAGGGCAATTTTGACCTGGCGCTGAGATGTCTGGATCAGGGTGCGACTTTGGGCAAATCCAACCATTTCCTGGTCCTCTTCCTATGGATGTCCTGGATGAAAGGATTATTTCAAGGCGGAAAGGGCGAGTTTGATCGATCTCTGGCTTCGCTTCAGGACGCGTTGCAGTGGAGCCAGCGGTTCCAAGATCAAATTTGGAGATGCCGCATTCTGAACACCCTCGGTTGGATCTACAGTGAACTCTATAACTTCGATCACGCCGTTCGCTACAATCAGATAGGACTCGATGCTTCGCGCACAATTGGCGATCCGGAGATCATCAGGAACGCCGGGATTAACCTGGGCGACTGCGCTTTGAGGCAAGGGGATCTGGACTAGGCTCAGACCATTCTGGAAAAAGTCTATCGCGATTCCCAGCAGCGCGGCAAATGGGGGGAGGAATGGATGAAGTGGCGTTACATGCAGCACTGCTGTCACAGCCTCGGCGAACTTTGGCTCAAGAAAGGCAATCCCGACAAAGCGCTCGCGCTCGCCGACGAATGCCTCAAGCTGGCCGAACCGACTTCCTCCCGAAAAAACATTGTCAAAGGCTGGCGGTTGCGCGGCCAGGCCTATCTGGCCGAGGGAAAGATCGAGGAAGCGGAAGCCGCCCTGACGAAAGCCCTCACCCTGGCCCGGGAAATCGGCAACCCGCCGCAACTTTGGAAGACTTACCAGGCGCTGGGCGAACTTCACGAACGCCGGCCAGACCTCGAACAAGCCCGCTCGACCTACGCCAGCGCGGTGCAAGTGATCGAAACGACGGCGGCCGCGCTGCGAGACTCGTCAATCAGACAAACATTCCTTTCGGCCAAACAGGTCGCTGAAATCCGTCAAGCCTTGGGTCGCCTGAGCGCGTATTCTATCCCACGGTCTGATTAGTAACTAACTCTGCTTTGCAAAATATACGATATGATCGTATATTTTCCCCATGTGGATTCCTCGCTCCATTGAACCGTTTCTTCGGCGCCTGGCCTGCACCCGGCCGGTGGTGGTTTTGACTGGCGCCAGGCAAACGGGCAAGACTTCGACAGGGGAAACCCGTTTCAGCGGCTTCCTTTAACCAGTGGAGCGCTTGCTCATTCCTGCGCAGCCGCCCGTAAGCGCAGGCGATGAAATAGGCGGTATGATGAAATTCACCGAAGCCGATCGTCTGCTTCCTGGCGATGGCTTCGCGCAGTTTGGCAACGGCTTCCAACTCCTCGCCTTTGGCGGCCAGAAGCATGGCTTTCATGGCGGTGAGCTCCCCCGGCCGATCTTCGGGATTCTCCTTCAAGAACTCGTCGATCTTGGCCTCGGCTGCGTTCGTTTGACCCAGACCGAACAAAGCGCGGGCCCAGTGGGACCCGACATTCGTGGACAACACATCAGAATCGCCGCGAGTAGCTGGCTTGTATCAGGAAATCGGCAAAGGCGGCGGCATAACCCTGCCAACCTGCTCTTCTTTCGGCAACCGTGGCCTGGCGGTTGCGTTCCAGGGCGACGGGTGCGCTCATCGTGAAGGTGTTGCGGCCTCGACTCCAGGCCAGGCCAGGCTCGATGGAAATGACGTATCCGGCCCCGCGATAGCCCTCACTCCCACCCAACAAATCATGGACGGGAAGACCCTCGATTCGCCCGCCTAAGCTGAGCGACAGCCCTTGCTTGGGCCAGATCATGTAGGACAATCCGATTGTCCCAACGTAGCTATCCGGCACGGATTGCACGCCCGGATATTCGATGACCGGGACGCCATTGACGTTGCGCGGCTCGATCGTGTAGGAGCCGGACGCATAGACGAACCCGTTTCGAAACACCTCATGGAAGGCGTCCATTTGCAGTACGATGCCCCATCCGCCCGTGCCGAGCTGCAATGAGGGATGAACCGGCCACTGAATCGGACCTGTGCCGCGATAAGAAGTGTCCGTCGCCTGATAGTCTCCGGTGGGGAACTTAACGCCAAGGCCCAAGGAAATGTTTCGGTGTTTGCGATCTTCCTCTCTTTGCTTGGCCGGGTCCAGCAGCCAGAATCCGGCAGCGAGCCTGATGTCGCCCAAGCCACCGGCGTGCATCGTATGGAAATGAACGAAGTCGTGCTCGTAAGACGAGGTGCTATCGGCGTATTTGAACGGCAGCGTGAGGCTGAGGCTGAGCCTCTTGGTTGCCATGTAAGTCGCGTGCAGGTCGATGAAGTGAATCGCGCGGTTCTTGAAAGAAGGATTACCGTCGGTATGCCCCAAATCGGTCGTCCCGTGAAAGAGGTGATCCGAGTATTGGTAGCGATAACCCACGCCGGCCAACCATTCACCACGTCTCAAATAGTCACCCCCTTGCGCGCTCCAACTGAGCGCGTGATCGGCCACCGCCATTCACGCCTTGAGCGCTCGCTCGCGGCGCGAGCGTCTGATATGCGAAGAACACAAAACCAGCCAGGAAAAGATGAAGCCGAAAAAAACCTCGGAACCGGAGCGGCGCATGCACGGTTTCTACTCCTTCCGTTCCGTAGCGCAAGCGATTTTACCGCTTGGTCCGCGGGATGGACGACAAAGCTCGTAGCGCAGAGTTGCACTCTGCCGTATCGCAGAATTGTATTCTGCGGGGCGTCTCCCAGTCCGAGCCCGCTGGGACTTGACGGCGCCCTGCCGATTGGAAATCGGCGATACAGCAGATTGAAAATTCGGGACATAGCTCGGATGGTCGCATCCATGACCGAAGGCGATCCGGAAGGAACAGAATGAAAGAGCTTCCCACGTCCTTCCCTGGTTAACCGGGACAGCGCCACGAGGTGGGCAAGGCGCTTGGGTGTTCTGTCAGACGTAGGCGAGCTTTTCTCCATTCCGGAGCGTTCGTCGCCGAGAAGCGATCCTGTAGCGCCAAATCGATTTCCCTTGGCACAGTCGCAGCAATGGTTGGCGTGTCAGTTCTACATTTTCTTGAATCCGCCGTAGGGCCGTTAACATTCGCGCAAAAATTCCTTTTCTTTTTCGATGGATTCTTGCACTCTCCAGCAAAGCCCGACAGCGGAATCAACGAAACAGTTCCGAACCGCCAGTGTGCAGGCCAGCCAGCCGATGGCGGCGGGGAACTCACCAAAACCAAACCCATAACTCAACTATGAGCAAGACGAACTATCACGAGCAATTGAAAGCGGGAGTGGCCTTAAGACGAGCCATTCTTGGAGGGATGACTCTGCAATTGGCCGCCACGGCCGCCTTCGGGCAGGCGGCGACCAACCAGATCGAACAATTGAGACCCGTCGTGGTCACGGGCTCGAATATTCCAACCGCGGAGACCGTCGGTATCCCGCCAGTCGAAACTTACAGCGAAGCGTCGATCGAGCGTCAGGGTGCGAAAACGATCGAAGCCGTCGTCAAACGAATGCCGTCGGCCGTTGGCGGCGGCAATTTCGGCATCTCTCGAGGGAATGGCGGCGACGGTCGTGCCGAGATTTCCTTGCGAGGAGTGCCCGGAGGCACGTTGCTGCTCATAAATGGACGACGCACGGCGAACCAGGACCTCAATGCCATCCCGCTGGCCGCGGTGGAGCGGATCGAAATCCTGAAAGATGGCGGCTCGTCCGTGTACGGTGCGGATGCCGTGGCTGGCGTCGTCAACGTCATTCTGAAGAAAGATTTCAACGGCACCGTGCTTGATGCGGGGTATGGCAACACCACCTCAACGGATGTTGGAGAACAGCGCTACTCGTTCGTCAGTGGCATGACGAAAGAGAAATCGTCGTTCTTGGTCGGAGGCAGCTTCTACAAAGTGAACTCGCTCTACAGCGGTGACCGCGAGAGATCTCGAGCGAATGTGTCTGACCCAAACAACACCAGCCCCACCAGCAACCCGGGACGGATCCAGACGACGCAGGTTCCCACCAACAGTGTGCTTCGCACGACGGGTGCGGTTTACCGCGGGACGCCAGGGACGACCGGCACCAGCACGAACCAATATACTGCGTTCAGCAATGCCACGGACCGGTATCCGTACCCGTTCTTCACCCCAGCGATCCGCGACGCCGAGCGCTACAGCTTTTTCGGCAATAGCGAGCACGAGTTGTTTGGCGAGAACCTGAAATTCTTCACCGAGTCCTTCTACACCCACGCCTACAGCTACAACCAGTTGGCGCCGTCCCCGATTGTTTTTGTAAATCAGACGACTCCGACGAGCCCGAATGGCATCGTGATCCCAGCGAACAATCCGTTTAACGTCTTCGGCGTGCCGATTGACCGCGCCCGCTATCGTCCGGAGGAATTGGGACCACGCGTGGATGCCAATACCTGGAACATCTTTCGTTTCGTCGGTGGCCTCAGGGGGCGCGTGGCTGAAACCACATGGAATTGGGAACTGGCGACGCTGTACACGTTTCAGGATGGCGTCAATCTCCAGGGCAACGACGTGAGCCGAACCGGCCTCGAACAGGCGATCAAATCGACCGACCGAACCACGGCCTTCAACCCTTTCGGCAATCGGTCTAACACCAGTGCCGCCCTGGACGCGATCCGGCTGGACCATTACACGTTCGTGACCGATACGCTTTACTCGATTGACGGCAAGGTCAACGGAGAACTCTTTGACTTGCCGGCGGGGCCAGTCGCAGTGGCATTTGGCGGCGAACATCGCGAGGAGCGGAGAGATTACCGGCCGGATTCGACGCTCATCAGCGGAAACGTGGTGGCCTTCAACAGCGCGAAACCATATTTGGGCAGCCGCGATGTCAACGGCGTGTTTTACGAAGTCAGCATTCCTGTGATCGGGATGGGAATGAACATTCCCGGTATCCACAGTTTTGACATTAATCACTCCGGGCGCTACGAAGATTACTCGGATTTTGGGGGGACCTACAATCCGAAGGTCGGAATTCTCTGGAAGCCAGTCGGTGAGCAGTTGACGGTCAGGGCGTCCTACTCAGAGTCTTTCACGACGCCAGGTTTTGGCGATCTCTACCGGCAAGCGGCCGAAGATTATCCCGAACTTCGCAATCCGGTTAAATTTGCGGAGAAAGACCCAACCTACAACGATCAGATCCGAACATTCCATTCCGGCAATCGCTTCCTCGAACCGGCGACGGCAGAAAACTACACCGCCGGTTTGATTTACACGCCGCCTCAGGTAAAAGGGTTGACGGTGGGTGTGGACTACTTCCGGATTGAGCAGAAGGATATCGCAGGCAGTGCCGACCAGTTCATCATTGATTCCAACTACAAGGGTGGCGGGCCGAACAATCCGAATGCACCGTACGCGAGTTTCATCGTGTTCGACCCAGTCACGAAGGACTACACGACGCTGTATTCTCCGACGTTGAACCTCTCCCGCCGTATCATTGAAGGTTTCGATACGACGCTGACTTACGAGCTTGATACGAAAACGGCTGGCAAATTCACGTCTTCAACCTTGGTGGCGTATTACTTCAACTTCAAACAGGAGAATATTCCTGGCGAAGGGTTAACGGACCGCCTGGGTGACTTCACGCAGATCGAATCCGGCTTCGGTCTGGGAAGTTTGCCGCGGATTAAACTCGTGAGCAGCTTGTTCTGGGATTACAGCAACCTCGAGGCGGGCGTCACCGCCAACTACATCGGCGCTTATCGAGACGATGTGAACAGCGGATTCAACCGGGAAGTTTCGGACTGGTTGACCTTCGATCTGCAGGTCAGCTATCGACTGCCCTGGGATACGAAGGTCACCATTGGCGTGATCAACGTCAGCGACGAAGCCCCTCCGTTTGTTCAAGGCGCCTTCGCGGATCGTTACGACCGCGACACGCATGATCTGCGCGGACGGTTCGTCTATGGCTCCGTCAACAAGCGGTTCTAGCCTCGCCGGCGTTTACGAGACTATGACCTAGATTCGCCTCTTTCGTCCTGCGGTGGACGTTAGAAAAGGGATTCTCATCCCAATGCGCTAGCGGCTCCTCACGGAGCCGCTTTTTTTGTCTGGTTGGACTCACCGTGGAAAGCCGCCAGGGCCTCGGAGGCATTCTCAAAGGAACGCACTGTCGTTTGGTGTCCACGCATTAGCCCAACTTGGCGCTCTCGCCCGATGAAACCCGTCGATGGTAGGGCAGAGCTGCTGCTCCGCCGCGTTGACCGAAGACCTGCTGCGCGGCAACGCAGCCCTACCATCAGGTTCATGGGAAGCTGCAATGGCGAGGGCGCCACGCACACGTCCCATGAACCCACCCCTTCCCGTCCCAGGAGGGGAGTCCGTCCAACGTCGAACATCGAACCTTGGACCATGGGAAGTTTCCTGTTCCTTTCGGACCTGCACTTGGCCCATGAACCCGGTAGGGCGAGCCCGTCCCGGCGAGCCGCTCGACGTGCGTGGAACACGTCCGACTCGGCTCGCTGAGGACAGGCTCGCCCTATCGTCAGGTCCACGGGAAGGTCCAATCGTTGCGTCACGCGAAACGGTCGGGTAAGGTTTGGCCCCGTCGCGGCAAGTTGTCCGGGACGGAATTTCAGAACTTTAAATAAGACGACGGTGAACTCCGTCATGCATTGAGTCGTTGCATATGTGGCATTTCTTGAAATCCGGCGGAGTCTTCATGATCCCGCTGGTTCTGACTTCGATCGTTGGCCTGGCCTTCATCATTGAACGGGGCCTGGCTTTGCGCTGGGACAAAGTGATTCCTCCCGAAATAGGGGACGCGGCCGAGAATTGCGCGCCGGATGGCCTCGGCGAGTTGCGGCAATTGTGCGTGGACCGCCCGTCAACGTTCAGCCGCCTCCTGCTGGTCGCCGCCGATCATCTCCCGCGCCCGCGCGACGAAAACGTGGACGCGATCCAGACGCACGCCCGCCACGAAATCCTCCAACTCGAACGCGGACTGGTCGTGCTGGAGATCATCGTTGGCATCGCGCCATTGCTCGGTCTGGTGGGGGCGATCAGCGGATTGATCACGCTGTTTAGCGGCCTCGGCGAAACAGCGATCATTGACAACGCGCGCATCGCCAAGGGCATTGCTGAAGTTCTGAACACCACGCTGGCCGGGCTGCTGATTGCCATTCCCTCGCTCATCGCCTGGAGTTACTACAACAAGAAGATCGAGACTCTCGCGGTCGAGATGGAAACGCTGTGCGACAAGTTTCTGCGCCGCCAGTATCGCGACCGGAAGCAGCGAATCTAGAAATGCGCTTCACCAATCCCAAGCGCCGCCAGCCGCCCGCGGTCATCATCATCTCCCTGATCGATGTGTTGATCATCATGTTGATCTTCCTCATGGTGACGACGACCTTCAAACAGCATCCGGCGCTGAAAATCATGCTTCCCGAGACGAAGCAGGCGAAGGAAGGCGCCACGGAAGGGAACATCGTGATAACCATCAATAAGGTTGCTCCATTTCTTTTCATCGGCACACGGCCCGTAACCTTCGAAAGGCTGGTGCAAGAGTTGGCTGCCGAGGTGAAGAAGAATCCTCAGGTAACGGTCTCCATACGGCCAGACACCGATGCCACGATTGGGAAATGGCTTAACGTCGTGGACGCAGCAAAAGCGGCCGGCGTGAAGAACTTCGTGTACCTCCATGCCAAGACGCCAGAGCCACGCTGATCTCAAGGTCAATTACCGCTCCGTACTCCCTCGGTGACGGTGGGGCGAGGCTCCTGCCGAGCCAACGCCATCCAAGAACAGCTCGACGGGAGTCCTCGCTCCACCGTCTTTCACTGAGGGGTTGCCACAAGATTCACGCAAACAAGCTTGTCCTTGCTTCTCGTGTAAAAATAGCCATTGGCCAATGCCGGATGCGCGCGCACGCCGAACGGCAGCACTTGCGCCTGAGCGGACGGCTTAAAGCGTTCCGGCGTCGCCGGCGCGAGCAGCAAGCGTCCGTCCTCCAGCATGACAAGCAGGGAGTCGCCCGCCAGTGTCACCGTCCCTGCGGGAAACCGATCTTCACTCCATTTGACCGTGCCGGTTTGCAACTCGACGCAGCGGAGGCTTGGACCCGATTCCTGGCGGCCGTGGAATCCGTAGAGAAAACCGTTCCGATGCGCGCTTGTGGCGTAGTGATTGGACAGCGCCTCGTCGGAGGCCCAGATTTTCTGCGGCCGCCCTGTTTTCAAATCCAGGAGAATCGCGCCAAGGTCGTAGCTGGCCGACAGAAAAATCTGAGTCCCGATCACCAGCGGCGTGGCGGCGCTGACCGACGCGTTGATGCGTGGCCGCCAGGGGAATTGAGTTTGAAGCTTGCCCGTGGCCGCCTCAAGAATGGTCAGGCCGCTTCGCGTGAAGAAGATCGCCACGCGCTTCCCGTTCAACTCCACGGCAGCCGGCGACGAATAACTCGCTTCGTCGCTGGTTGCCCGCCACGCCAGCGCGCCGGTGTTCTTGTCAAAAGCCACGATTCCGGCGCCGCCGGTTCCGCCGATGTTCAAGAGTACCCGATCGCTTTCGACAAGCGGCGAACACGCCAAACCAAAGAAGCCTTTGGACGCAGAGAACTTCTCTTGGGTGCTGACACTCCAGAGGTTTTTGCCGGTCGCCAGTTCGAGGCAATGCAGCTTCCCTTCCGCACCGAAGGTAAAGACTTTTCCGTCCGCAATGGCGGGCGTAGCTCGCGGACCCTCATCAAACCCAAAGTCATCCCGGTAGCCGGTCGGGTAATCGAATTTCCAAAGCGCCGCGCCAGTTCTCGCATCGAATGCTTCGACTGTTTCGCGGTCTCCGACGCGATGAAACAGAATCAATTTTCCCGAGGCGACAACAGGACCGCTGAACCCCTGGCCGACTTTCTTTTGCCACACGATGGTAGGACCTTCTTTGGGCCAGGAGGAAGAGAGCGCAGGGCCTGAGTAAACGCCGTCCCGTGTCGGGCCAAGGAACTGCGGCCAATCGTCGGAAGCGACGAGCGCGTTGGTGAGCAAGCGCGTGCCGGCGATCAGGATGGGCAAAAGAATGAATCTCATGCCGAAGCCGCGCAGGCATGCGCGCATGGAAAGCTGTCTTGGTTTAATTACCTTGCACTCGCCCCATGAACCAGGTGGGGCGAGTCCATCCCGGCGAGCCGCTCGACGAGCTTGGAGCACGTCCGGTCCGGCTCGCTGGGGACAGGCTCGCCCTGCCAGATTCATGCGAAGCCTCATTTCCTCAAGCCGGCCAGAGGAGCTTGTAGAGATGCGCGCCGATAACGCCGCCCAGGATCGGGCCCAAAACCGGGATCCACGCGTACTGCCAGTCCGACCCGCCTTTGCCCGCGATGGGCAGGACGCAGTGCGCGAAGCGCGGGCCAAGATCCCGCGCCGGATTGATCGCATATCCCGTCGGGCCGCCCAGCGACAGCCCAATCGACCACACCAGCACGCCGACGAGGAAAGGTCCAAAGCCGGTTTTGAAGCCCGAGTTCGGCACCAGATTCTGCGGCGAGAGAATCGCCAGCAGGCCCACCACGAGCACAATGGTTCCGATGATTTCGGTGAGCAAGTTCATGCCCGAATGGCGAATCGCTGGCCCGGTGCAAAACACAGCCAGCTTACGTTCGGAGTCCGTTGTTTCTCGCCAGTGCGGCAGATAAGCGAGCCAAACGATGACACCCCCCAGGAATCCTCCAGCCATCTGAGCCACGAGATAGCCCGGCACATCTTTCCATGCGAACTGGCCGATGCTGGCCAGGCCCAGGGTGACGGCGGGGTTCAGGTGCGCTCCGCTCATAGCATTGACCGAGTAAACCGCGATGGTGAGGCCCAGCCCCCATCCAGCCGTAATGACAATCCATCCAGAGTTCTGCCCTTTGGATTTGTTCAGAAGGACATTGGCCACCACGCCGTCGCCGAGGGTAACGAGGATCGCTGTTCCAATGAATTCCGCGGTAGTTGGCAACATAGTCAGGTCAGCGCTTTTGGAAACCGGCGCGAAAGTATCAAATCCGCGCAAAACGTGTCCAATGAAAAGCCCGAATTAGGGAACTGGCAGGGCTGTTGACAAAGTAGCGCAGATTTTCAATCTGCCGTATCGCCGAATCGCATTCGGCAGGGCGTCGGGAGATCCAAGCACGCCCAACCCGCCGAGACCTATTCGGATTGCAAATCCGCGATACAGCAGAATTCAATTCTGCGCTACCTTGTCAATGGCCCTGGAACCGGTGGAGGGAGGCAGCAACTCTGCCGATGAACCGGCCAAATCGCCGCCAGATTTTGGAGTGCGCCAGTCCCCAAGACGTTGGCGCGCACAACTTCGGTTCATGCCCACGCCCAAAAGGCGCGCATTGGGACCATGAACCGTAGCCGCCGACGTGAGGAGGCGAATTTCCGGGTTAACCAAAGTATCCGCCTCGTTACCTCGGCGGCTACGAACCAACGGTTCATGGGAAGTTCCTGTTCCAAAAGGACCTGCACTCAGCCCCTGAACTCGGCAAGGCGAATCCGTCCCGGCAAGCCGCTCGACGCGCGGGGAACAAGTCCGACTCGGCTCGCTGGGGACAGGCTCGCCCTACCGTCTGGTTCAGTGGAAGAACTGCTGGAGAGAGGGAATACCTCGTGACAAAGCTGACTTCACATATTTTAGTGAGCGGGAACGTCATGACATCGGACGCAACCCTCACGTGCCCGCATCTGCACGCATGAACTCCCCTGCCCTGGAACCTGCCCGATCTCGTCCCGCGCCGGCGCGTCTTGGCTCACGCCTTCGCCGCGCTGCGCTGATCACGGCGTGCGGATTGGCGATCCTGGCCGGAGCAGGATGTGCGGTTTTTCCGCCTCCGGGCACCCTCGCGCTGCGCCGCGGCGATGAAATTGTCGCAGCCGGAAAATTCATTCACACCGGCACCCCGGTTGTGCTCTGGCTGGACCCCGGCGGATACGACGCGTATCGGGTGGAACGGCGATTCAGTCCGTTTGAAGCATCCAGTTGGGAAGCTTCAAAACTCGAAAGCAAAGCCCTGCAAACGCCGAACCGCTATGGACTGAGACGGGACAGATTGACGGCCGAAGAGGTCGCGCGCGTACGCGGCGGAGGATGGGACCTTCCGCTCTTGCGGAAGGTGGTGGACCAGTTCGTGATTCACTACGACGTGAGCGGCACGAGCAAACAATGCTTCAAGACGCTCCACGACGCCCGCGGGCTGAGCGTGCATTTCATGCTTGATCTGGACGGAACGATCTATCAGACGCTCGATCTGAAAGAACGCGCCTGGCACGCGACAACCTCGAACACGCGGTCGATCGGCATCGAGATCGCGAACGTGGGCGCCTATCCGCCCGGCCAAGGAAGCGCGCTCGATGAGTGGTATCAGAAAGACACGGACGGGAGGCCGCGGATCGTCGTGCCGGCGAGGCTGGGCGAGAGCGGCATTCGCACGCCGGGATTCATCGGGCGGCCATCGCGGGCGGTGCGCGTGCAGGGGACGATTCAAGGGAAGGAGATCGAGCAATACGATTTCACGCCGGAACAATACTGCGCCCTCATCCGCTTGACGGCCGCACTTTGCAGAGTCTTTCCCAAGATTCGTTGCGATTACCCGCGCGATGCCGCGGGCCGGTTGATTCCGAATAAGCTGCCCGACGCCGCTCTGGCCGAGTACCAGGGGTTGATTGGGCACCATCATATCCAGACGAACAAGGTCGATCCCGGACCGGCGTTCCAATGGGATCACGTCATCAGTCAGGCGCGTCAGTTGATGAAGCGCGGCGTGCCGACGCCACCAAAAAAGGCCGCTTCGCAGATCGTGCGAGTTAGATACTAAACTACATGAAAATCATCGATTCACGGGGTTCGTTCGTTGGCCTCGCGCTCACGGGCTTGAGCGTGCTGTTCTGTCCGCCAACGCTCGCCCAACCAGAAAAGCTTTCCACCAACTACGTCCTGAGCGTCGCTTCGGAGCGGGCGGATGCGATCCACAGGCAAGGCGAGGCGGTGGTATTCAACGTCAATCTCCTCCTCGATCAAAAACCCGTGCCGGACGCCGAGGTGCAATGGACCCTATCCAAGGACGGCGTGCCGCCGAATACCTCAGGCCAGTTGAAATTGTCGAACGGCGTCGCACGCATCACTGGACGACTCGATGAACCGGGGTTTCTGCTGTGTCGCGTCACGTTTCGCACGCCGGCGAACCGAACGCTGACCTCATCTGGTGGCGCGGGCATTGATCCGCTTCAGATTAAACCAAGCTTGCCGGCACCGGCGAATTTCGACGCGTTTTGGTCCGAGCAAAAGCGGCAGCTCGCCGAGGTCTCGGTCAATCCAAGGTTGAGTCCGGTATCTTCCCTGCAGCCGGGCATTAATTGCTTCGATCTTCAGGCCGATTCCGTGGGAGCGCCGGTATCCGGTTATTTCGCCAAACCCGCCGGGGCCGCGCCCAAGAGCTTGCCGATCATTCTCACCGTGCACGGCGCCGGCGTCAGAAGTTCGAGCCTGAGCGGATCTGTGAGCTGGGCCAAACAAGGCTTCCTGGCGCTCGACATTAACGCGCACGGAATTCCGAACGGCAAGCCGAACGAATTCTACACGGACCTGGCCAACGGCGAATTGAAGGATTACCGCCATCGCGGGCGCGAGTCGCGGGAGACCGTCTATTTTCGCGGCATGTTCCTGCGCCTGGTGCGCGCACTGGATTTCCTCACCACACAGCCCGAATGGGACGGTCGTACCGTCGTCGTCCACGGCAGCAGCCAGGGCGGCGCGCAATCCATCGTGGCCGCGGGCCTCGATCCGCGCGTGACTTTCTTTGCCGCCGGTGTTCCGGCCATGTGCGATCACACGGGCGTCGTGGCCGGCCGCGTCAACGGCTGGCCCAAGCTGGTTCCGAATGGGCTCGATGACAAACCGGACGCGAAGGTGCTGGAAGCGGCTCGTTATTACGACGCGATGAATTTCGCCACACGGACCAAGGCGGCGGGGATTGTGACGGTCGGATTCATCGACACCACTTGCCCGCCCACGAGCGTCTATGCGGCTTACAACGCGCTCGCGGGCGCGAAGGAGATTTTCAACGACCCGCCCAGCCCGCACACGGTTTCGGCGAGAGCGAATCAAGCCATGCGCAGCGCCATCCTGAAACACGTGGAACAAATGAGAACAGCGAAATGACCGGCAATTTCATATTGGCGACAAAGAGAACGGGCGAGCCGCAGGTAGTCCCGCCTTGGGGCGGTGCCGGCGTCCCGGACCGGCTGAAGCCGGGACTACATACATACCTCCACGCCAAAATGGAATTTCTGGCGAAATGATGGCTGCCTCTGCTAACTCCGTGCCTCCTGTTTACTGTGCAGACCGTGGGATTGACGACAGATCGACCGGAGAACCGTAGCGCAGATTTTCAATCTGCGGTATCGCCGATTTCCAATCGGCAGGGCGCCGGCAAGTCCCAGCGTGCTCGGACTGGGAGACGCCCCGATACGCCAGAGTGCAACTCTGCGCTACGAGCTTTGTCGTTCATCCCGCGGACCAAGCAGTAACTTTACCCTGTTATGCAAACGTCCCTACCTTCCCTACCTTCCATCGCGCTTTTTCTCGTCGCCTCAACCGCGCTCATCAATGCAAATGCCGCGGAACCCAAGCTCGTTTACGCCAAGGACGGCTCCGGCGTTTACGGCTACAAAGATACCCCGAAGCTTCCGTGGTGCGAATTCGTCGTGCACGACCCGGACCGTCCCGCGCCGAAGCGGGTCAATCCGGGACCCGCACTGCCGCCGGCGCCTGCGCCGTCGGACGCGATTGTATTGTTCGATGGGGCGGATGTTTCGCCGTGGCGAAGCAATTCGTGGCGCGTTGTGGAGGGTTGCTTTGAAGCCGTCGGAGATGCCGGCCCTCGCACGAAGGAAAGTTTTGGCAGCTTTCAACTGCACCTGGAATGGCTGCCGCCCGCGAAGTTCGAGGGGCCTTGGTACAACCGAGGCAACAACGGCGTGCTCATTCACGGTGTCTATGAAATCCAAATCTTCGATTCCTGGACGGAGAAATGGTGCGCCGACGGCCAGTGCGCCGCCGTGTATGGGCAAACGCCGCCACTGGTGAACGCGTGCCGTCCACCTGGCGAATGGCAGAGCTTCGACATCACCTTCGCTGCGCCCGTTCTTGAAGACGGCCAAGTCGTGAAGCCCGCGCGCATCACGATGTTTCATAACGGCCTGCTCGTGCATTTGAATCAGGAAATCTACGGCGCCACCCGGCACCTCGCGTTGCCCCGGCCGGTGAAGGTGAGCGAAGGCCCGATTGCGCTCGCCGGTCACGGCTGCCCGGTGCGCTTTCGGAATATCTGGATCCGGAGGCTGTGAAGGCCGAAGAACCCGGAATCGTCGCCAGCCGCCCCAAATCTCCTCGTGCTCGTGCTCGTCCTCGCCGTCGTCCTCGTAATCGCGGCAATCGAGGACGAAGGACGAGTGCGAGGAGGGTGCGATTAAAACTGTCGGTCAACGAAGTCTTCTCCCTCTCTTGCCGAAGGGAGGAGAGGGCTGGGGAGAGGAGGCGCGTTGGCTGGCTTCTCATGTTTCTAAGAAACCCCTCTCTCCAGCTCTCTCCCCACTCGTTCCTCGCGGGGAGAGAGGGAAGTCAATCGGAGCCGGCTGACCGACCACTTTTAATCGCACCCGTGCGAGGACGAGGACGAATTTGGCATTACGTTCCCACAGGTATTCCCTTGCTTCCAGCGCGCCGCCAACTATCGTGGCGGCCGTCGGTACACGGTTCTCAATCACAACAAAGGCGTGGCAATCTGAAAGAGTTTGTTATGGAAACACGTCGTTTCAAACTGCAACGCAATCGTCGCAACGCCGCGGTCGCGGGATTCACGCTCATTGAGTTGTTGGTCGTCATCGCCATTATCGCCATCCTGGCGGGCATGCTCCTTCCTGCGCTGTCCCGCGCCAAAGAGAAATCCAAACAGGCCACTTGCTTGAACAACCTCAAGCAAATGGGCATCCCCACCTTCCTGTACGCGGACGACAACCAAGATCGGCTGCCGCCGCCGTTGTTCGATCCGGATCAGTTCCCTGGCATTGGACCCTACAACAGCTATCTGCTTTACGGTTGGGGCGGACAAGTGGGAAAACCGGCCGAGGCCAGGCTCGCGGCAAACTTGGGCCATCTTATCGTCGGGAATTATCTGACCACGCCCAACATTTTTTACTGTCCGAGTTTGAAGCATGCGAAAGGTCTGAGAGCGTGTCCGAAAATTGCGCGGGGTCCTGCGGCGAGGGATTTTGGCTGTGGCCAAGGCGGCGAGGTCCGAGCATCCCCAACGCGGGCTGTAAGGACCGAGCCAACGCAGGCCACGGACAAAA
>VHCZ01000100.1 GCA_016871535.1 Verrucomicrobiota bacterium | reverse complement strand
TTTTGTTGGTTGTTAGCTGTTCTTGAACAAACATATTTCAACCAATATTGACGGGCATTTCGAGCTTTTTTCTTTTTTCAAGCCAATAATCACGCTTGTTGCAGGACTAGTTCATGAACCAGTCCGATTCCTTCTCCTCAGCGCGCATTCTCACCATCTCTTTTTTTGTTGCGCCGCTCCCGTTAACAATCCCGTGACGCCGCACCCAGTATGATTGCCCTCCGAAGCATTCCCTCGCCCGGACAGAACCGCCGCCGCGCTGCCTTTACCTTGATCGAGTTATTGGTCGTCGTCGCCATTATCGGCATCCTTGCCGCCATGCTGCTGCCGGCGGTCGCCAAAGCCAAAGGGATGGCCCGGCGATCCACTTGTTTTTCCAACCTCCACCAAATCGGCCTCAGCACGTCGATGTACGCCGCCGACCACGGCGAAAACATGCCGTTCATCCCGGACTCGGAGTTGCAGCTCACTCCGCCGGTGGACAGCGCGGGCAAGCGCTACAATTCGATGGGATCTTTCATGCCGCTCTTCCATGCCTACGCGCCCGAGACGCGCATCTGGCTGAGTCCGCCGGTTCCAGTCGCGCGGTCGAATCATTGGCAGAAACATTTTCTCGGCCCGTGGCGTGAGAATGGCGCCGACGCCCCCGAACGCGGCTGGGCGAATTACATCAGCGACAAGCTTGCCGAGCCGAATCCGTCCGCCAGCCGCTACCTCCGCGGGCGGACGGTTGAGAGCGTCGCGGCCCTGCGGCATTCGAGTGTTTCCGACGAGGAATGGCTCATGAGCCCTTTCTTTGAAAAGAACTGGTGGGCCGGCTTCAAGGACCAGTGGACCGTTGGCGCGAGCGCGCCACCGCCGGGCGGCTGGTCGGCTCACAATGGCGGACGCAATCAGCTCTATCTGGATATGCACGCCGGCTGGGTCCGGAAGAATATCGACCGTTGAACCTGGAAAAAGCCGTTGGGGCCCACGAAACACACGAAACACACCGGGGTCTGAAGGCCAACGATTCTCACAAGCCCCTCACTATCTGCGTTCATCTGCGTCTATTTGCGGTGCAACTGCGGAGTTTAGGATCTGTGCAAAACCGGAATTTATTTTTGCACAGACCCTTAGGTTGATTCGCCCCGGATCAAGGCAAGTTGTTGAGCTGGCGAATTCGATAGAAGCGATTCCCGGCCGGCGCGCTGGTGTCCGTGAACGTCTGAAGACTGTTGTTCCCCCGCAACGGCGCGCCCACGGGCTTCCAAATCCCCGAGGCGATGGAATCGCTCGCTTCAAGTTGATTGCTGATGCCCGGCGGGCTGCGAAAGGACACGGTGACCCGGTTGGTCAAGGTTTGTACGCCCTCGATCCACAAACCGGCCTGAAACCGCAGCGGCAAGACATCGGAGGGCAAGTGGATAGGGCCCCCGCCGACGCCGTTGGTGGAGATGTCGATCAGGCGGAATCCCACGAGGTAAGTTCCCGGCGCGCTGGTCGTGAACTGCCGGCCATGAATGTGGCCGTACGGGTCGGCGCCGGGCTCGCCGTTGTTTTCGCTGATCACCAGGTAATTCGTTCCGTTCGTCGTGCCGGCGGGCGCGCTAAAGGTGATCACTCCCAGGTCGCTCTCTCCGTCGCCCTCCCAAAAAGCGAAGCTGCCCCCAGTCGGTCCGTGGACGCTGACCACCTGGACCGCGAGCCGCGAGCCGAACGCGGCGTGCCATGGAATGGGGCCGCCGTTGGGAGTCGTTCCAGCAAGCGAGGTAAACGTCAGCGTGTCGCCCCGGTAATAACCCGCGTTCAGTCCGTTCGTGCGCAGGATTTGCGTCAACGAAGCGCCGCCCACACGGGCATCGAAGAGCGCTCCGTTGCTAAACCAAAGTTTGTTGTTTTGATTCGTCCCCAGCGCGCCGGCGAAGAGGTGAGTTTCGGCTAACCCTGGGAGCGCGAATGTCCCCAAGCCAAGAGTCACGAGAACCAATGTTCGGACTATGCTAAGCCGGGCCGATTGAGTCGATCCGGGTGGAATGGTCAACCTGGCCGTTCTCGGCGGCAACTTGCCGCCGAGCCGAGTGCGTTCAACACCCGAACCATTTGGCGTGCCCCACGGACGCCCGACTGTCGGGCCTGTAGTCCGACAGAACCGGCCAGTGGCCCGTTCCACGCTGGAGCTGCTATCCATCAACGTGATTCCCTTCCCGGGGCCGCGTCACTGAATTGAACGCAGGCGGAAATATTGCGCAGCCGCCCCACTGTCGAGCAGCACGCCGCGTTGTCCGTCCACGGTCATTGGCGTCCGGGTCAAGGTGGTCCAACTTGGGGCGGTGATGGACGCTGAGGATTCAAGCACCCAATTGGTGGCGAGGCCGGACGGCCAGGCGACGAACACTTTCGGCACAATGTTGACGAAAGGTGCGGGAGATACGGACAGTGTCGCAGAAATCCCGTGGGGTGACTTAGCGGTGTTCGAAGTCTTATTGGCCGGGTCGTTCCCTCCGATCAGGATGGTGTAGTCACCCGCGGGAAGCGCAAAGCTCCCGGTCACGGTGCCGCCGCTGCTGGTGGACGCTGCCGAACCTTTGTAAATGAGGCTGCTCAGTTGGGAGAAATCGCCCGGCAAGTCGCCATCGCCGCCGATTTTCATGTCGCCGAGCGCGTTCCAGCATCCGTCCGTGGGATCTTCGCTGGTGGCGCTGGGGTTGAGGTTGTGCTTCACCCACGAGATCCGCCAGGCGAGGGAAGCGGCGCTGCCATCGTGATCGGCAGCCGGAGGATTGGCGGTCTGGCTGGGAGCAAACGGCGCGACGGCGGCCAGCCCCGAATAGAGAGAGAAAGCCGGCGTGAATCCGCCGAGCGAATTCGTCGTCGCCGTGGGATTGGCGGAGACCGCCAGCCTGACGTAGGCGGGATTGTCTAAGCGAAAACGGAAGGCGCGAGCGCGGTGGCTGTCGCCAAGAATTCCGTCCGCGGCATCGGCCCAGCCGTAGTTGCCCGTCACCGCCTGGTTCAAGATCGTCGCGACGCCGTTCGTCAGACCGGAGAACGCGCCAAAGTCGCGCCCGCCGTAGGTGAGGTGCGCTTCGGCGACGTTGGCGGTCAGGAGGCAGGCGGCCAAGGTCATCAAGCTTCCAGCGACTTTCGCGCGGAAGGCTGGCTTAGCCGGAACGATTCCGTTAACCGGGATAGGTCTCGGCCTGGTAGTTTTAGTTTTCATTGTTTTGCTTTTGCATTGTTGGTGTTTAGTTTTCATTGTTTTGCTTTTGCATTGTTGGTGTTCAGCGCGCCGAAAATCTGCCGGCGGTTTGGTTGCGGCGCGAGATCGCTCAATCGGTCATCTTGCGAATGCGATAAAAGCGGTTTAGCGATGTTGCGTTGGTGTCTTGGACCCAACGCAGTTCGCCGTGCGACGTCCCCGCGATGCTTTGAACCGTCACCCAATTCGTTCCCGGCAAGGCCGAGCTGGCCTCAAACACATAATCCTTGAGTCCGGCCAGGCCGAATCGAGCCACTGCCACATGGTTGCTCCGGGAATAATTGCTGAGGGACAAACCGGCTTGCAGATAAAAATAGGTGACGACGGACGGACTCTGGATCGGGCCGCCGTTGGGACCATTGTTCGAAGTGTCCACAAGTTGCAGCCCCAGTGTGTAAAGCCCCGGTTTGCTCAAAGTAAAACGGCGGCCATGAATGTGTCCGTAGGGGTCGGTCGAGGGATCGAACGGATCTCCTTCGCTCAGATTGATTCGATTCGTGCCATTGGTCGTGCCGGCCGGAATGGTCAGTATCGCGGAGGGATGATCCGGATCATCCATTTCATTCCAGACGGTCAGCGCGCCTCCGGTGGGTCCCTGCAACGAATCGAATTTCAACTCGATGAAAGTCCCGAGCGACGCCGCGTTGGGACTTGGTCCCCCTTTGAAAATCGTCGCCGGCAGCGCACTGAACGTGGTGACCGTCTGATACAAGCCCGGGTAAACGGTGGGACCATTGTCCTCGAAATAAATACAAGCGGGCGATTGCGCGTAACCGCCGTAGGAGTTGGTGTCCCAAAGATGGCCGTTTTGAAACCACAACGGCGCGCCTGGAGTTTTACCCACCGCGCCGGCGTAGATGTGGGCATGCTGTGCAACCGCCGCCGGGCTGGCCATCCAGCAGATCGCCAACCACAGCACGTGCCGTGTTCGGCGTCTCGCCGAACACACCTTGCGCCTTAAGCCCAAACCATTCAGCGCGTCTGGTTCGCGAGCCGGCCAGTCGGCGCGACGCCGACTGGGGCCGCTGAGACGGTCGCGCTCGCCATTTTCACTCGAGTCGTTTCGGCTCAGGCAATGTCGCTTCCAGAGTTTGAGCATCATCACGGATTCCCTTTGGGATTTACCAGGCGTTCTCCAGGCTGGGTGAGTCTGGGCCGCACCTGTTCCCACCTGGTGCCCTGGACGTGCCCGTCCAAAAACAAATAGTTCGCGCCGCCGGAATGGCGCTGCACCATCACCTGGCTGGCAAACGCGTTCGGCCCATAACCGTCTCCATTCTGGACGCTGCCGGCAAAATGAAAGTGATCTTCGTTCAGCAGGTTCTCCGAAGATTCCGTCATCCAAAGTGTTTCGGACGGGCCGGGCACTTGGGTCCGTAATCCGATTGGATTTGGATTGCCGGGCAACGTGACCATCTTCAACAGGAAGTCATTGGCCGCGTAACTGTACATGCGGAGCGAGCCGCGCTTCTCGACCGGGCAGAGGTAAATGTTCGTGGCGGCGCCGAGATTGGTGGCCGTGACCTGGTAGCTCAAATAGGGAGGCAGTGAAGCCACCCACGAGATGTGGCCCACCATGTGCGATGATGCAGGCAACCGATCATCGTGATCGTCGGCATACATCGAAGTGGCCAGCCCCAGTTGCTTGAGGTTGCTCAAACACAGCGCGGCTTTGGCGCGCCCCTTCGCGCGACTCAAGGCGGGCAGCAACATTGCCGCCAGAATCGCGATGATAGCGATGACGACCAGCAATTCAATCAGCGTGAAACCCCACGCGTGCCGTCTCATGATATTCTGCCGAACACACGACCAGTGCGCTCGGAACTCAAGGGTTGAATGCTGCCCGGCAGGAAAGCCGACAGCGGATTATATCTCACCGCGCACAGCGGTGAGCCCATCAGGTAGGAAGGCTAAGCGAGCCGTGGCGGCGGACCCAGCGGCGCTTCCGTCCGGGTCGGAAAATGCACGGATTGTGAGATGGGCTGCTGGAAAGGCGGCGGGGTCTCGATCACGACTGGATCATGGTTGCAGAAGAAATCCACCTTCGCGCTCAGCTTGCGCTGGGGCCGTTGTTTTTGTTCTGCCGCCCGGCCTTCCTGGACCGCCTTGCACAACTGGCAGGGGTGCTGGCCGTCGAAAGTTTTGATGATCGCCTCCCGCAAGGAAGCCGTTTGCGAATACACGATGATCATGCCGGTCCAGGCGACTGATTGCAGCAGAATCCAATGCACACCCACGACAAAGACCAGGCTTGCGACCACGGCAAATTGCAAAAGGCGGCGCACCATTGACGAGCAAATTACGGCACGCGCGGGCATAGTCAAATGGGAAAACTTCCTGGGAGAAAATTTTCCCGGGAACATGACCCTTCCTGCCCGCTCATACACAAGTGTCTGAAGTGTCAAGCTTGAGCGTTGCCGGATTGCGGTTCATCAACTATGAGTATCGGGATGCTCGCCTTCGCCAACTCGGGGTGGCGCGCCACAGTGGGCGCGGTCCGAGCTGCGGCGTTCCTCACCGCGTTGTTCCTCCTGGCGATGGCGCTCCATCCGATCCGAGCCGAAGAACCGAAGATTTATCTCATCGAACTGTTCAGCACCAACCAAGTCCTGCTCCACTTCAACACCAATGCGCATCGGACCTACACTGTTCAATACCTCGACCTCGTCTCCTCGGACACAAAGAAGGCCTCGCTCTCGAATAACAACTCGAATCCCGCCCGGTGGTCGAACCTGGCGGTCCTTCCCGCCATTCCGTTCGCGAACCACTACATCATCGTCGATACCCGAACCACCCCTGCCCGCATTTATCGGCTCCTGGTTGAACCGTGACTGGCTGGAAACTTCCCGTGAAGCCGGTAGGGAAAGATTCCGCGCCGTCCCTGACTTTACTCTGCGGTCGAAACGACCATTTCGGGGACTCGCTGGAACGCGTCCTTATCCGGCTCTCCTTCTTTGTTCGGCTTGGCTCTGGCTCTCGGCGACCGGCGCGAACGCTTGCGATCTGTGCGCCATTTCCAGCGCCGCCAATGCCCGGGGTGAATCCCTTGCCGGTTTCACGGCCTCGCTGTCCGAGCAATTCACTCCTCTTCGCACGATGCAATTCCACGGCGAAGCGATTCCCCGCGGAACGATCCTGGACGAAGTGTATCTGGACAACTCCATGACCCACGTGGTCCTCGGCTACAATTTCTCCTCTCGCTTCGGCTTAAACCTGAACGCTCCGCTCGTGCACCGGCGCTTCAAGCGATACGAATTGCGCCCCACCGGAGTTGCTTCCGAGGAAGGCTCTGTGTCCGGCCTCGGAGACCTCTCCCTGATCGGACGATGGACCGCGCTGGCCAAATCCTCCATGAAATCCTCCGCCAGCGTGAATTTGCTCGGCGGCGTGAAACTTCCCACCGGAGATTCGAGCCGGATTGAAAACGAAGTCAGCAAAGCGGCCGCTTACAACGCCCTCTTTCGCGGCGGCGTTCACGCTCACGAATTCGGCGGAGTCCACGAGCATGATCTGGCGCCGGGGTCCGGTTCGTTGGACGCGATCTTCGGCGCGACAGCGAACCTGCGCTGGGATCGCTGGTTCTGGAGCAGTTTGTTTCAATACTACTGGCGGATGGAAGGGGAAGCGGATTTCAAGTTTGGGGACGAGCTGATGATCTCGGGCGGGCCTGGCGCTTACATTTGGCTGGACCGGAAATTCACGCTCAGCCTGCAGGCAAACACGGCCTTCGAGACTCGTGCGCGGGACGAGTTCCTCGGCAGCAAGTCCAACAACACGGGCCTGACAGCCTGGTACCTCGGCCCGCAGATCAGCTTCACCTGGGGCCAGCGCTTCAGCGCCAACACCGGCGTCGATGTCCCGCTGCGCATCGACAACAACGGCCTCCAGAACGTCGCGGATTACCGCATCCACGGCGGCGTCACCTGGCGTTTCTGACGTCGAGAGATTCTGCTAAACACATACGCGGCGCCGTCGCATCGACTGAAAAGCGGCTGCGCGGCAACGCAGCCCACCGTAGGTTGCAGCCACGCCGGCTTTGCCTGGCGACCTCACGGTGAGGCGCCGATCACTCGCGCCAGGTTCTCCAACTCGATCAAGGACTCACGCCCGGCGTCCTCCCGGACCGCGAGCGGGCTTTGATCTGACTTGATCTCAGGCATCACCTCTTCTTCGCTCTTGGACGCGATTCGCGGTGTTCTGGGGTCATCACCCGATGGTTGACCGGAGGCTATCTCTCTTCAATCCACGGGTAGTCTGCGCGGAAAACCAGCAGCACGCTGGTTGGGGCTGGGCTCTCAACAATACTCATCGGGATATGAAATCAATGAGGTGGCTTGCCATGTGCGGTCTCCTTCTCCCGGATGGATCGACAATCACTGCTTGGTCCGCGGGATGGACGACGAAGCTCGTAGCGCAGAGTTGCACTCTGCCGTATCGCAGAATTGTATTCTGCGGGGCGTCTCCCAGTCCGAGCCCGCTGGGACTTGCTGGCGCCCTGCCGATTGGAAATCGGCGATACGGCAGATTGAAAATCTGCGCTACGGTTCTCCAGTCGAGCTGTCGCCTATCCCAGGGTCTGCGGCGCGGCCGCATCGACAGAAACCGGCTGCGCGGCAACGCAGCCCTACGGGGTTCATAGGAAGGCACGGTGAAGAGTCGGTCCGTGCCCACTATTTCAGCGACTTCAGGAACGCCACGAGGTCCGCGAGTTCTTGCTGGTTCAATTGCTGATCGATCCCCTCCGGCATGATCGAAAGCGTGCCGGGCCGCATCTCCGCCACGTCGGCCATCGCGAATCGCTGCGAAGCGTTGGCGCCGCTGATGATCACGATGCTGTCCGCCCCTTCCTGGCGCAGGACGCCCGAATACTCCTCGCCGTCCTTGGTGCGAATCGTCATCGGCTCATAGCTGCGCACGAAGCTCGCGCTCGGATAGAGGATTGCCTCCATCAAATCGCGTTCCGTCCGCACGGAACCGATTTTCGTCAAATCCGGCCCGACCCGCCCGCCCAAATAGCCGACCTGATGGCACGTCGAACAAACGGTCTTCTGACTCTCGAACACGCGCCGTCCGTGGTCGCGGTCTCCGCGCGGCAAGCCGTTGACAAGTTGGGTGATGCGGGTTTGTTGCTGGGCCAGATCGGCGTTGAGCGCCCGGAGGATTTCATCGCCTTGCTCCTGCACCGTTGCGCCGAATTTCGCGAAGATCGGTTTCAGGACGTCCGGGCGAGCGCCCCGGACTCCTTTGGCGTGTTTGAGCACGGAAACAAACTTTGCTCCGACGGTCTCGTTCGTCTTGTTTTCAAACGCGCCGATCAGTTTGGAAAGTTCCATGGGTCCGACGGATGGCAGAGAGTCCGCCAATTTCATGAGCTGCGCGTCGTCGAGTTTCATGCGGCCCAGAACCGTGGCGGCGGTGGTGCGATCCAACGGAGGCCTGGCCGAGTCGAGATACCCGCACAGGAATTCAAACGTCTCCACGTCCAGTGGCATCGGATTGTTGGGCAGCGCCGCCAACGCTTCGAGCTTCACTTCGGCCGGCGCCTTTTGGTCGTGCGCCAAACGCAGGAGCGGCTCCACAAATTCGGTCGTGTTCGTCTTGCCCAACGGCAAAGCGCGAATCACCGCCACGGCGCCGCGCCAGACGCCTTCTTGAGGATCGGCCAGGCATTGATGAAGGGGCGGGCGCCAGGCGGCCGGCATTTCCCGAACGGGCGCCTTGGCCATGACGCGCAGCAACAGATGCCGCGTGGCCAGGGGCGATGCGCGGTCTGCGCACATCTGCGCGATCAACTGTTGAATCGCCTCGTTGCGCGTGAAATCGCCCAGTTGCTGCTGAAGTTCGCTCAGTTCCTCGGCAGGCAGGCTCGGTTGCGCAAGCCGCTGGCGGAAAAAGTCGGCCAGGTCCTTTCCCCAATCCGAGTGGTGGCTGACAATCCACGAGGCCGTCTGCTTGAGCACGGGGTCGTTGGAATGGAGATGCGGCAAGACGTCAGTCGCCGTCAATCCGCCGCCGTCGATCTGGTCCAGGGCGATCAACGCCGCGCGCTGCACAAACCGCAGGGCAGGCATCCTGCCTGCCCCAGGTCCGCCCGAAGATGAAGTGGAATTCGATGTCGGCGTTTTGGCTGAGTCTCCAACAGCCTCGGCAGACAGCCTGGAAGGCTGTCCTACTTTTTCCAGCTCTTGCCGGACACCGGCGCTGTCTCCGATTTCTATCAGAGCATAAATCAGCGAATGCTCCATGACGCGAAATGCCTCGTTGGTGACGAGATTGGCGGGCGTTTGTTTAGGGTTCGCCAGACCTTGCCGCGCCACGTCTTCCACGGCAGCGAACAAAGCGGGAACCGCGGATTTGTCTCCGATGCGTCCCAGCGCCGCAGCGGCGTTGCGCTGCAAGTGCGGTGTTCCCGTTCTCAACGTTTCCAGAAGTTGCGGCGTCGCGCCGGCGTCGCGCCGCAAGCCGGCCGAATTGACCGCAACTTGCCGCGCGCTCGCGTCAGAATCGGCCAGCGCGACGCGCACGGCTTCGCGCGCACCGGGTCCATCGATGCGCGTGAGCGCCCAGACGGCATTGCGCCGGGCTTCAACCGAAAACACGGGCACGACGAACTTCCCCGTGAAACGCCTCGCGCCGGTGGCGGATGTGGCTGCCGCGCGCGCGCCCGCTTGCACCACTTGCTTGAGCACGGTCACGGATTCCTGGCCTTGCTTGCCGAGCTGAGCAATCGCCCGATTCCGGACCGCAGGCCGGGAATCACCGAGCAATCCGGCGAGGTTCTTCGGTTTGTATTTCGCCCAGGCGATCTTCAGGCCGCGCGGGTCCGGGATTTTGGGCGCGCCCGCCTTCCGAATGCGATACACGGCGCCGAGCACGTCGGGCTTGGGCAATTGCGATGTCGGGCAACAAATCTTGTACCAGCCGCCTGTGTCCAGCACGAGCAAGCTGCCATCCGCGTCCTCCAACACGTCTGTGGGATGGAAATCCGGATTATCGGAAACCAGGAAGTCAATGTCACGGCTGCGGAAAGTCGCGCCGGAGGGTTCGAGAATGTGGCGTTGGACTTTCCGTAAATTGAACTGGCAGGAAAACAGGTTGTTCTCGTAATCGTCTCCAAAAGCGCGCGACGCATACCGGACGAGGCCGCACGGCACGGCCGGGCCCAGGTGGGTCAGCGGCGGGAGCAGATCACCCGTGCGTTTGAGTCCGTCGAGCACGCCGTGGGTTTTCGGATAAACCGCGCCGTAAATGCTGTGGACGATCGCGTCCCGTCTTCCGGCTTCGGGGTGGACGAAGAACGTTGTCGTGAAGAACGGCTCGCCTTCCGGGGAGAAAACAACCGCGACGGGGTTGTCCATCCCGCCGCTCATGACGGACTCGAATTCGGAGTGATCGGGCCGGCAACGAAACATGTGGGACGCGGAGTCCGAGATGGTCGGGCGGCCCGGACGTTCGTAGGTTTGCTTGGCGAACGCGCCTTTGCACCAGTAAATCCAGCCGTCCGGCCCCAAATAAGGGCCGTGCAAATCATTCGCGCAGCCGGTCAACGTTTTCCCTTCGTGCCATTCCGTGCGTCGATCCGCCACGCCGTCGCCGTTCGTGTCCTCGATCTTCCAGATGGAGGGCGGCGCGCTGCAATAGACCGCGCCGTCGTGCCAGAGCACGCCTTCGGGGAACATCAGCTTGTCCGCGAAGACGACGCTCTGGTCATACTTCCCGTCGCCGTCCGTGTCTTCCAACCGAACGAGGCGATGCGGTTTCTCCTGAAGTTGCTTGTCAGGCTTGTCGTTAGACCCTGAGGAATCGGAAACGTAAAGGCGTCCCTGTTCGTCGAAGTCCGCCTCGATGGGCCGATTCACCAAAGGCGGGCCGGCCACGTGTTCCATCGTGAAGCCGTCCGGCAAGGTGAAGGTGTGCCCGGGGAACTTGAATTCGGCGCTCTGCGCTGGACTGGGCAGGAGCAGCAGCGTCATGGTGGCAAACAACGGAAAGCAACGAGTCGTTTTCATGTGAAAAGCTGGGGATCAATCAAAGCAGGTGAAATTGAATTGGCGACACAAAAACTCAGCGGCGCGCGCGTCGCGTGATTTCTGATTTGCTGATCGACCCAGGAGCCGCTATGAACGCCAAGTCTTAGCTTATAAAGTTATGTTTGGTGAAATCAGAAATGCGCAAGGCGAGCGGATCGATTACACGTTTCATCCCGGCAAAACGAATTCCAAAGATCTGGTCGTGATCGGCCACGGCGTCACCGGCAACAAGGATCGACCCTTTGTCGTCGCGCTGGCGGAAGGATTGAGCCAGGCGGGCGTTCCGGCTCTTCGGATTTCCTTTTCCGGCAACGGGGCGTCGGGGGGCAAGTTCACGGACTCCACCGTTTCGAAGGAAGTCTCCGATCTCGGTTCGGTTCTAGATATCCTTTCGGACCGGAAGATTTGTTACGCCGGGCACAGCATGGGCGGCGCGGTCGGAGTTCTCCGCGCCAGCCAGGACCACCGGATCCGCCTCCTGATTTCTCTGGCAGGGATGGTTCACACGAAGGCGTTTGCAGACCGCGAATTTGGCGGCGTGAAACCCGGAGAAGGATCCATGTGGGACGAACCGGCTTGCCCGCTCTCGCGCGCTTACATGGAGGACATGGCGCAGATCAATTCGGTGGCCGACCGGGCGCCTCAAATCAAGGTGCCGTGGTTGCTCGTCCATGGGACCGAGGACGACGTGGTTCCGATCCAGGATTCCCACGACATCTTTCGCAAAGCCAACGATCCGGTTGAACTCACTGAGATCAAAGGCTCCAATCACGTCTTCGCCGGGGAATTCAGCGCCGTGATGGTGGAGAAAGTGGTGAATTGGGCGAAACTACACTTCGCCCAGATTTGAGTTGCGCCTCCGACCCGCGAAAACGGCAGTTGATTAGCCACAGAGAACGCGTTTCGGGTGAGACACATCACTAGCCAGTCGGACCGGGAGCGGTTGAGCTATCCGAAGTGATTCAAGGTGAGCGCTCTCATCGCCTGTTCGACACCTGCTCTTCGTGGCCTTGGCGAGCTTTGCCTGAGACCGGAAAACCGGGAACCGCGGATCACGCGGATTCCGCGGATGAACCAGTTCCGTGGGAAGTGCTTGATCCGCGCCCATCCGTGTTATCCGCGGTTCCACTCCGTGTGAAGATGGGCGCCGGTCTCCAGGGTCAATCACAACTCCTGGAGCCGAATATTGCGGAATCTCACTTCGGAGCGGTCGTCGTGGTTCTGCAAGCCGATGTACCCGCGCATCGACCGTTGCAGTTCCGTGTCAATCGTCCGTTCCCCGTTCACTTCAATCACGATCTTCGGTCCCTGAGCGACGATCGTGACGGTGTTCCACTGGCCAGCAGGACGAATGGCGTTTTTCGTGGGAGCGACGACGGCATAGATCGAGCAGGGACCGTTCTTCGATGGCGGTCGCCCCGGGGAATCGTGGATTTGCATTTCGTAGCCGGTGAAGGATGGATTCTTCTCGTGCGAGGATCGGAACAGGATTCCGCTGTTGGTGCCTTTGGCGATGGTGAATTGAAGTTCAAGGCGGAAATCGGTGTATTCCCTGGCCGTGCTGAGCCAGGACCCACTCTTCTCGGGGTTCGTGGACCAGTTTCGGCCCTGACGGCCCACCAGCGCCCCTTCCTCGATCGACCATTCGCCCCCCTCAATCTTCGTCCAGCCATCGAGGTTCTTGCCATTGAAAATCGGTTTCACGCGCGCCTGCTCTTGGCGCACGCGCTTGAGTAAATCGCGGGTTTTGCGGATCGCATCGGCCTCGCCATCCTGAGTCTGAGCACCGGATTCAACACCGACGTATCCGTGATAGCCTCCGTCGCGCACGAGGCGCATCATGCGAAAGTAATCCGTCTCTTGTTCCAGGCCGTCAGGCGTAAACCGTGACGTCTTGGCGCTCACGCCCTTGGCGTAGGGCATGAAGGCCTCGACCGCGTCGTAGCGATCAACAGACTCCGGAAAGTTTCCAAAGTCGGGCAGGATTCCGAAGTTGGGTTTGTTCACGGCTTTGATGACGGAGACCAGCCACTCCGGATCCGAGGACAAACCGCCGTGGTTCTCGATGCCGACGCTGAGACCGCGTTCGGCCGCGTAATCCGCCAGCCGCGCGCCGCTCTCAGCGACCCGCGCCCGCAAGTCGTCCGCGTTTTGCGGTCCGCGCGCATTGATCCGGATCATCCGGCAGCCCAGGAATTTTGCGGCGTCGATCCACTCGAAGGTTTTCGCGACGGCTTTGTCGCGGGCCGGTTTGTCAGCCGCACCGAGATCGCCGGTTGTGTCCAGCATGATCAGGCCCATGGCGACGCCTTCGCTTTCGGCGCGGTCCTTCAACTCGCGGAGGTAGGCCATGTCCTTCGCCTTGTCCTGGAAGAATTGATCGACGAACTCGATGCAATCGATCTCGAACTCGCGTTTTGCCATGCGGGGAAAATCCAGGTTTGTCATCTTCCCCGCCCGGAGAGTCTTGTTCAGCGACCACTCCGCCAGGGAAATCTTGAACAGTTCCTCCGGTTCGTCCGCCCGAAGGACGGGAATCGGAGAAAGGGAAAAGGTCATAGCCGTGCCGACACTGATTTTGAGAAAGGTTCTTCTTTTCATAGGCGCCCCCGGAGTTGAGCAGGAAACCGAGGGCGGCGAAAGGGGGAAATTTGAATCCTAAATTTGAGATTCTCCGCCAGCCTGTGCCTCCCAGAGCCTCAGCAGCGTTTGGCTCAATTCCTTTCCGTAGCCCGCGTAGTCCATCAAGGTGGAGCGGTGCATCCGGGCGCGAATCTCGTCGCGGCGCGACGCGCTCAATTTGCCGGCGCTCCCCATCGCAACCGCTCGCTCAACCAATTCACGGGGTGAAGGCGCGACAAACTCATTCAGGCCCGCATGCTTCAAAATGCCGACTCCTTGTCGCGACACATAGCTGTCGCCCGCCAGCGTCAGCACCGGCACTCCCATCCAAAGCGCATCCCAGGTCGTGACGCCGCCGTTGTAAGGAAACGGATCCAGCATCACATCGATCGATTGGTGATACCCCAGATAGCCCGCCTGCGACGTCTGCGGGACAAAGCGCAGTTGCTGCGGCTGGACGCCCCATTTCCCGAATTTCGCCAACAAGCGCCGTTCGTGTTCCGGATCGTTTCTCACGAGCAACATCAACCGCGACGCCGGACAGGCCTTGAGGATCTCGCTCCAAACCTGCGCGCAGGCCGCGCTGATTTTGCTGGGATTGTTCAGGCAACCGAACGTGAACGTCGGCTCTTGGTTGGCAGTGGCTTCCGGTGTCGGCGAATCACTCGGCGGCGCGCAGGCCCAGGCAATTTTGTGAAGCCGCACCAGCTTCTCCGTGTGAAGCGCTTCGGTCATTCCGGGAGGATCGGAATCCAAATCCGTGATTCGATACTGCATCGTGTCCAACCCCGTCGTGTTCGGATAGGCGAACATCGTGATCTGCAAGGGCGCCGGTTGCCTCGCAAACACCAGGAGCCTGTGGCCGCCGGTGTGTCCGGAAAGGTCCACCAGGATGTCAATCTGATCGTCGAAGATCAGTTTGGCGGCGGCGTCATCCGCGAGGTGCGCGATCTTCCGCCAGCGCGAAACCAGAGATTGGAGGGTGACTGTAGTCGCATCGGCGCGCGTGCCATTGTCGTAAACGAACAAATCGAATCGTGCGGAGTCCAAATAACGGCACAGCACTTCAGCGACGCGGCCAACGGGATGCTGCCGAAAATCTGCTGAGACAAGGCCCAGCCTGAGTTTTTGCTCCACCGAGGGCAGCCGTTTTGGGCGCTGGCCGAGTCGGGGAACATTGCGGGCGTGGCGTTGAGCCCACTCCCGATGCGCCGCCGCAATCTGCGTCCGATTCACGCCGGAAGCATAATGAAGCGCCACGATCAAATTGCTGTGCGTGACCGGCGAATGGGGAGAGAGCCGCAGCGACTGGACATAACACGCGATGGCCTGTTCGTGTTCGCCCAGATCGAGCCAGGTGTTGCCGAGGTTGCTCAGGATGGACGGCTCGTTCGGTTTGAGCGCGAGCGCGCGTTGGTACGCCTCGATCGCCTCGCCAGTGCGCGCGCGTTGCCGGTACAGATTGCCCAATCCCCAAAGCGCGCGCACGTGATTCGGTTCCAGCTTCAAGCAGGCTTGAAGGCTCGCCTCCGCCTCCGCCCCATGCCCGGCATCCATGAGCACGTGGCCGAGGAGACTGTGCGTCTCGGCGACGCGCGGTTGAAGCTGGATCGCGGCGCGCAAATGACGCACAGCAGAGTCTGGTTGTCCCTGCGCGAGGTGATACCGTCCCAGCGCGGCGTGGCTCTCGCAATTCAGTTTGTCAAAATCGAATCCTCGCTCGCAAATGGCGCGCGCTTCCGCCCCGCGGCCCAGCGCGATGAGAATCATGCCTTTTTCGATCAGGAATTCCGACTTGCGCGGCTGGCGTCCCAGAGCCGTGCCGATCAATTCCAGAGCCATGTTCGGATCCCCTGCCAGCCGGGCGACCTGAGCCATGAGGAACCAAACCTCGGCGTTGGCAGGATCGCTTTGGAGGCACCCGCGCAGCAACGTCGAGGCCTCGTCCAATTTCCCGTCGTAGATCAACGCACGTGCATTGGAGATGTCTCTGGATTTGATCACCGATTACTGATTACTGATTACTGATCACTGACCACTCTTCGGCCGCTTGCCGCGCTTAGAGCGCGTTTTGAAAATGCCTTTTGGGTGGAACAGGCCACTGGCCTGTTGCGGCAGGCTACCAGCCTGCCGCAATGTTCGGCGGCAAGTTGCCGCCGAAAACGGGCTGGTAGCCCGCTCCACCCATTTTCAAAACACGCGCTTAACGTCCGCTTCCCGGCTTGGGGACCGGCGCCGGCACATTCTCTCTCGATCCGCCGACTTGCAGAAATTCCATCGTCGTTTTGACGAACGACGCTGGATCGGCGAACACCGGCACGTGCCCGCCATTCGGGACAACCCAGAGATACGCGTGCGGCATCGCGCGATACATCTCCAGAGCCATTTGCACCGGGAAAAACGGGTCGCGGTCGCCGTGAATGATCAGCGTCGAGGCGCGAATCTTCGACAGAAACGGCGGGGTGAAATTCATATCGTCGTAACTATCCTTCAACGCCTGAAACTGGCGGACGAGATCGCGGATTTGTTCATCGCCGTGTTTGTGGATTTCCCGCGCCTTCTGCCATTCTTCGGGCGTCATGGATTCGATGGTGGTTTGCCCCATGATCGCGCGGGATTCCTCCGGAAAATACGCCGTCGCGCCGATCAAGATCATGGCCTCGATCCGCTCCGGTCTCTGCGTCGCCATGTGCAGCAAGGCCATTCCACCGCTGCTGATCCCGATGGCGTTGAAGCGGTCGATCTTGAGCAAATCCAGAAGCCCGAAAACGTCCAGCGCAGCCTGCCGATGGGTGAATTGTTTCGTGGGATTCGTTGAACGCCCGTGCCCGCGAAGGTCCGGCACAATGACGCGATGCTGCTTGGCGAAATCCAGAATGATCGGCTTCCAAATCTGGCTGGACGCCTTGAATCCGTGGAGCAGGACAAGCGGCCGGCCTTCACCATAAACCTCGAAGTACATTTGCATGCCGTTCACGCTGGCGAACCGGCCTTCGGGCTGCGCGGGTGTCGGCGTCTGGAAGGGCGCCTGGGACGGGTTCTGAAAAGGAGTTTGGGTCGGGGCCTTGTTGGGAAGCTGGGTCTGGCCTGCGACGCTCTCGGCTAAACTCAGAAGAACTGCTGCCTTCGCAAAGGCAATTCCAAGGCCGTTCCGGACAGGAGAAAAGTTTTGCATAACTCGCTTCGCAGATAATGCGGCCTGAGGAAGAAAAAGCAAACCGCCGATCAGTGCAACGCCGGGCGGAGTTTCAGCCCCAAAACAATCTTTCCTTCCGCTTCATTCAACTCGTTTAAGCGGCTGTACACCTTGTCGTCAGGAAAATATTGAAGCGCCATCTTGACGAAAATATTTCCGTGCTTGGCCTCGGAGGTCCAGAGATGCTGATAGAATTCTTTCAATTCCCGATCGTGGTCCAGCGCCGCCCAGATGAGGCGAAACCGCTCGGCGCCCCGGCATTCGATGATCGACGCGAGCAAAAGCCGGTCGAGGAAGCGATGCAGCGGATCGGTGCGGCACAGATCCATCAGCGCTTTGATGTACGGGTCTTGAGTCATTTCCTTGGCCAGACGAATGCCGCGCCTGGCCATGTGGGCATAAACCTGATGAAAATGTTCCAGTTCCTCGATGCCGGTCTCTATTAATTCCGGAATGATTTCGACGCGGTCCGGATACTTCGCGACGAAACTCATGGCCATGGCGGAGGCTTTGCGTTCGCAATCCGCGTGGTCCTGGAGAAAGGCCGGAAAATCGGCGAGCACCGTTTGAATCCATTCCGGCGGAGTGGCCGCTGCGAGTTCGAGAGAGAGTTTCATGGCAAAAGCAGTTCCATGTACACCACGTCCAGCCAGCGGCCGAACTTGAAGCCTACTTGTCTGAAGTGGCCGACTTGCACGAACCCAAATGCCGCATGGAGCCCAAGGCTGACCGGGTTTGCCGCATCGATGGCCGCAATGATGGCCCGGAATTTCCGTTCCCGGGCGGCCTCAATCAAGGGCGGCATCAGAAGCTTGCCAATCCCTTGTCCCCGGCGATCCGCGGCGACATAGACGGAATTCTCGCAGGTGAACCGGTATCCCATGCGGTCGTGGTACCGGCTGATCGAACTCCAGCCCACGACGCGGCCCGCCGGATCCGCGGCGACGAACACCGGGTAATTAGTTTTCACGTGGTCTTCAAACCAGGTCCGCCGATGCTCCATGGTGCGCGGTTCGTAGTCGTAGGTCGCGGTCGTGTTGAGAACGGCCTCGTTGTAAATCTCAAGAATGCCGGCCAGGTCGTCCGGGGTGGCAGGGCGGATTTGCATAGGCAGTGTGGTCCTCCAAAACCGGGCGGCTTGTCAAGAGTCCGCTCTGAGGAGACGAGCGAACCAGCAATCCTTAGTTTGACTTCGGTAGGGCGAGCCTGTCCCCAGCGAGCCGCCTCCCACGTGTTCCCAATACGTCGGACTCGGCTCGCCGGGACGGACCCGCCTGCCGGGAGTCCTATTCCGTTCCTCGCTTTCCCGTGTCACTCCAGTCTCCCGTATTTTCGAATCGCCGGCCAGACGAGCGCGGTGGCGATGACCACGAGAATCGTCCCGACGCCTCCGGAGACAACCGAGAAAACGGGATTGACCAGATGCGCGACAAAACCGGACTCGAAACCGCCCAGCTCATTGGAGGTGCCGATGAATAGACTGTTCACCGCCGAGACTCGCCCGCGCTTTTCGTCCGGTGTCAGAATTTGCACCAGCGTGTGGCGCACCACGACGCTGACGTTGTCGAGCGCCCCGCACAGCATCAGCATCAGGAACGAAAACCAAAAGGATGTGGAAAAGCCGAAGGCGATGGTCGCGACTCCGAAGCCCGCGACGGACCACAACAGCGCCCGGCCGGCCTTTTGCAGCGGCGGACGATGAGCCAGGATGAATGCCGTAATCAGCGCGCCAATGGGCAAGGCCGCCTGCAGCAACCCAAGTCCCGTCGGACCGGCGCGCAAGATGTCTTTCGCATACACCGGGAGCAGCGCCGTCGCCCCGCCCAAAAGCACGGCAAACATGTCGAGCGTGATCGTGCCCAGAATAACCTGGCTTGCGATGACGAACTTGAACCCTGCGATCAGGTTGGCGCGCGTCATCTTCTCTTTGGTTGGCGCGGCTTGATTGCTGCGGACCGCAGAAATGAGCATGAAGCACACGACCAGCGCGATAGCGTTGAGGGCATAAACGATTGTCGCGCTCTGCGTCACCGCGATCAGTCCTCCGCCCGCCGCAGGTCCGAGCACCGAAGACAGATGAAAACTCCCCGTGTTCCACGTGACGGCTCGGGCGAAGATAGGGCGTGGCACAAGCGAGGGCATAAAGGCAGCGCTCGCCGGCCACAGGAATGTCCGCGCGGTTCCGGCCACCAGGAGGCAAAGATAAATCAGCGACACATGCGCGTGTAACACCGAGACCGCGGTCAAGCCCAGGCTCGCGGCGGCGGCGGCGACGGTCATCCAAAGAATGATCCGTTTGCGCTGGTAATTATCGGCCACGTGACCGGCCGGCAACGTACAGAGGATCATCGGCGCCATCTGCGTGAGGCCCACCAACCCCAACGCCAGCGCGGAGTGGGTTCGTTCATAGATCTCCCAACCGACCGCGACGGTGAGCATTTGTTGGCCGAGCGACGCGACGAAGCGGCTGATGAGGTAGAGAGCAAAATTCCTGTTGCGCATCAGAGCGTACGGGCCACCGCCGCCAAGCGAGTGCGTGCGCGAGGTTAATCCTGCTGACGTTTCGGAATCGGTCATGTCCAAATGCCGGGCGAGGTTAGCAGGATGGAGATTGAGGTCAAAGCCCCGTCCCAATCCATGTTTCCTGGACTTCGTGGATGCTCGGAAGCGTTTCCGGCAATTCAGCAACTCTCATTTTGGCGACGGACGGAAGCGCGCAGCCCGCATGTAGTCGCGGCTTTAGCCGGCTTTGTGCGCTGGCCGGCTAAGTGGTCCGTTTCGTAAATACGCTCACGTTCGTTGCGCCCAATTTGGCCTGGGGCAAGGCGCGACGAGCGAGCATCCCCCGCCAGTGGGGCTGTGACCGAGGAGCAACGCAGCCCCAGGCAAAATTC
>VHCZ01000099.1 GCA_016871535.1 Verrucomicrobiota bacterium | reverse complement strand
GAATTTTGCCTGGGGCTGCGTTGCTCCTCGGTCACAGCCCCACTGGCGGGGGATGCTCGCTCGTCGCGCCTTGCCCCAGGCCAAATTGGGCGCAACGAACGTGAGCGTATTTACGAAACGGACCACTAAGGTCTCGGCGCGGAAATAGTCGAGTTCTGCCAAGCGACCACCGCCTTTTGCCTGAGGGAAAGGTTTACAGAAGGCAACGAAGGAAACAAAGAACAGCGATCTGCTGGCGGGAACAGCAGACCACGCAGAACGGCCCAATAGCCAATCGACAATAGCCAAGACTTCGTTTTCTTCGTTGCCTTCTGTAAAGTAGCTCGCGAATGAAGACTCAGAAAAAGCACGTTGTCGTCCTGGTGACGGCCCCCAACATCGGGACGGCGCGCAAACTGGCCAGGGCGGCGTTGAATGCTCGATTGGCCGCGTGTGCCAATTTGATCCCAAAGATCGAGTCGCACTACTGGTGGCAAGGCAAACTGGAATCGAGCGCGGAAGTGTTGATCGTGTTCAAAACAGCCGCCGTCTGCTTGCCCAGGTTCGAACAAGTGATTTTAAAGCACCATCCGTATGACACGCCGGAGTTCATCGTGTTGCCGTTGCTCGGTGGCAACAAGCGTTACCTCGCCTGGCTGGATGAAAACATCCAAAAGTAGGGCAGGCTTCCAGCTTGCCCCAACACGCCCGGCGCGAAAATTCACTGAGCCGGAACGATTCAGAAGAAACCACGAATGAACACGAATGGACACGAATGAGATTAGGTTTGACGCGTCTCGACGCCCACGCCCAGGGGGGCACTCTTTGGCGATCCGATGCAAACGGTTCAATGCCGTTCTATGTCAGCCAGATTTGTGTTTATTTGTGTCCATTCGTGGTTGAATTGAATCGTTCCGGCTAGGCGGCGTTTTCGGAATGAATCATTTTGGGCAGGCAGGATGCCTGCCCTACTTTGAACATGCTAAATCTCGAATATCTGGCGGAGTTGTTCTCCAGCTATCAGGAGGCGGCGCGAGCGCACGTCAAGGAATTCGCTTTGGCAGACAAATTCTTCGCGTTCAACTCCCGGCCCGCGCTCATGGGCGTGATCAATCTGTCTCCGGATTCGTGGTATCGGGAAAGCGTGTGCCTCACCGAAGCGCGGGCGGTCCAGCGCGGCCAGGTTCTCCATGCCCAGGGCGCGGACATCATCGACGTGGGCGCGGAGTCCACACTGGCGCACGCAGCGCGGGTCGGCGAATCCATCCAAACCAGCAGGATGTTGCCTTTGATTCGCGCCTTGCGATTGGCTCGCATTCTTGTGTCCGCCGAGACCTATCATCCATCGGTGGCGGAGCAATGTCTGGAGGCGGGCGCGAATATTTTGAACCTGACCGGCGTTGCGGGAAGCGCGGAGATTTTTCGGATGGTGGCGGAGCGGAACGCCGCAGTGATCATCTGCTACGTGCAAGGCAGCAACGTCCGCGAAGTCGGCGATTTCGACCTGGCGAGCGATCCGACAGCAGCCACGTACGAATTCTTTGCCCGCCAGATCGAGACGGCCACGAAACACGGGGTGGAGAAAATCTTCATCGATCCGGGCCTGGGCTTCTATTATCGCAACCTTCGAGACAGCGCGGCGCGCGTTCGATACCAAATGACGACCTTTCTGAATACATTCCGGCTGCGGACGCTGGGCTTTCCCGCGTGCCACGCGTTGCCGCATGCCTTCGAGTATTTCGGCGAAGAAGTGCGTTCAGCCGAAGCCTTCTTCGCGGTGCTGGCGGCGTTGGGGAAAACCGATCTCCTCCGCACACACGAAGTGCCGCGCATCAAAGCAGTGCTGGACACGCTGGCGGTTTTTGAGCCGTGAAGTTGTGTGGATTTAACAGGAGATAACAGAGGCAACAGAGTGGACGGGATTGAGAAATGAAATTTGTGGGCTGATGGAGACTCGGGAAGAAGGGCAGCTTGCCCAGTGTATCTGATTCTGTGTTAACCTGTGGTTGAGATCACAAACCGACGTCCTTCCCGTGAACCATCTGTTCGGACCGCGTCCTTTAGGCCGCTTCAATGCTCGACTCCGGAGGGTGCGCTGAAGCAGCCTGAAGGCTGCGGTCCGCGCGGTCCTACTGTAATAATAAGTTCATGAGTCGTGTGCATGGGCACGTGGCCAAGGAAGCTTCCCAGCTTGCGTTCGCCAGGCAAACCATCCTGCCACGCCGAGCAACAGGAGATTAAAGGCGCCGATCGTTTGCACGACCAGTTTGAAGCCGGACAGCGATTCGCCCGCGGACGCCGGTTTGGCCACCAGGCTCAAGGCGACGATGTAAGCGAGCGCGACGGCCAGCAACCACGGCACGGCGCGATACCTGGACCGCGCGAGCAAGTCGTTGATCAGAACATTCGTCAACGTCAGCGGCATCATGGCCCAGGCAAACCACGGCAGCAGCGGCGCAATCGGCAAATACGCCGGTTTGAGAATGCGAAACGGAAGCTCCGGAAGGAAAGTGCAAGCCAACGCCGCCAGGCTGGCCAGCGTCCCCGTGCCCAGCAACGCCTGGCCGAGCAAACCGAGTCTTTCGGCGCTGGAGAGACTGCGCACGATTTTCGGGAACATCACCATGGCCACAGGGCCAGTGAAGATCACGAGGCCGCGCGCGATGGTTCCTGCGGCCGCATACAAGCCCGTCTCCGATTGGAAATGAGCGCGCACGATGATCATGTCCGCCGCGAGCATGATTTGGCTGGCGGCAAGTCCAAGCGTCAACGGCACTACGCGCGCCAGCCAGGGCCGCCACTCGAATGGTTCGAATGGGCCGGACCAGTTTTCACCGGTTTGCCACATCGCCAGCGCCAGCGCGGCCACCATACCCATCAGCGGGCCGGCCATCGCTCCGGCCGCGTGTCCGCCCAGCCAAACCACCGCGACCAGGACGAACAGGAATCGTCCCAGTCCGTTGAGAATGCCGACCCAACCAAGCCAGAGGAAGTTCTGAGTTCCCTGTAGCAAACCCTGCATCAGGTAAAGCGACAAGGTCGGGAGAAAGGCAGCCACGGTCACCCACAAGGCCGCGGGGTTCGTGATCTTAAGAGCTGTGAGCGCGCCGTTCTGGAACAAAAGGGCCGCCAAAGCCAAGGCCACCCAAACCGCAACAATGGCTGCCAACAAAGCCCGCACCGCGCCGGTGAGCCGGCGCTTCTCACCCTCCGTGCGCGCGCCGGCGGCCTGCTGCGCGAACACGATCTGCAGGCTCAGTCCCGGGATGAGCATCAGATTGATCGCTTGCAGGAGCGTGGCGAAGACGGCGTATTCGTCCTCCGGCAATCTGGCCAATGCCGGGACGTGCACCGCGTACATGAACAGACCGCCGGCCGTGGTCGCCGCGATCATCCAACTGCTCTGGCGAAAAAACGCGAGTTTGTTACTGGCGGGGTTCATGATCCTCGCGGAGTTCCAACGATTTGTTCGACGCGGTCAATCGCCTTCTGGCTGATTACGCGCCAATCGAGTTCGGCTCGGACACGTTCGCTGGCTGCCTTCGCTTGAGACGCCTGCACTCCGTCTGGTTCACGAAGCCAGCTCAGGATTTTTTCTCCGAAACTTTCCCCGTCGAAGCCGGAGAAACGGACTCTCGGTTCGTTCCCGAAATATCGGCGCGCGCTGTCCAGCGGCGTGCTCACCACGGGCAATCCCACGGCCAGGTATTCGACAATCTTGGCCACAAAGGCGCAATGCGTGCCGGTCGATTCCTCGTAAGGCACGATGCCTGCCGAGGCGTCGGCAAGCTGCGCCGCGACGTTGGCGTACGGAACGAAACCGGTCGATTCCACATTGGCCGAGGGAATTTCCGCGCGAACCCGCTGAAGAAAGTTTTCCAAACGTCCGGTGCGCTGGCCGACGAATCGGAAGACGGACTCCGGTTGGTCGCGAACGACGCGGCGGATGGCGCCAAGCGCGATCGGCCCCAGGTGATGATGATCCAGCGAGCCGTGCATCACAATCGCCGGTGTCTTCGGGCGGCTTTTGGCTTCGCTTCCCTTCGAGAAGGGAAACAAATCGGCATCGTAGCCGTAGTAAATCGGCAAGAGGCGTTCGCGAGGATAGCCCGCCTTCGCAAAATGATCCCCCAATGTGTCCGAGACCGTCAGAACGGCGTCGGCTCCCGACCGGATCGGCACGGAGAGTTCGAATTTCTCCAGGCGCTTCAGGAGCGGCGGTGGCGCCAGGTACGCGGGCCAGGTCTCCATGAAGCCCGTCAGGTAATCGAGGAAATTCATCGCGACCGGCACTCGCAGGCTGCGCTTGAGCCAGCCCGCGGCGACGGCCGAAATCGCGTGTTGGGACAGGATCAAATCGAACTTCGCCGCTCGATGCGCGGCCTCGACCATGCGACGCAAGAGGAACGGATAAAGCATGTACTTGGCGCTGCGCAAAGAAGTGTAGCGCCCCATGCGCCAGGTTTTGAACTCGTAGAGGCGAACGCGAAATTCCTTACGTACAAATTCGGGTTCGGCCAGTTTGGGACAGAAGAGGTGGATCTCGTGGCCGCGTTTGACCAGTTCGCGGACCAGATACACGGCTTCTGCGGACCCGCCGCCGCTCGGGGGATAAAACGGTTCGTGCGTGAGAAACGCGACTTTCATGGGACGCGACACAGTGCAAAAAGTATGTCCCGTACGGGACAAAGTTTTGTGCTCGCCTTGAGGCGGTTCCTGGGAAGCTTCCTGGAGCTGATGACCATGCTCACGCGCCTTCAACCCGGTAGGGCGAGTCCGTCCCGGCGAGCCGCTCCACGTGGTTGGAACACGTCCGACTCGGCTCGCTGGGGACAGGCTCGCCCTACCGTCTGGTTCATGGGAAGCTGCCTTGGTTTCGGAACCATGCACATGGCCCTTGAACCGAAAACCGTGCGGACCGCAGCCTTCAGGCTGCTTCCGTGCACTCTCCGGAGTCGAGCGTCGAAGCGGCCAAAAGGCCACGGTCCGGAGGATCGGTTCATGGGAAGGTTGGTGCGACTGTTCGGTGCGGTCTGCGCTTCCCCTTGCCCTCACGGCAGCGATTCCAGGAATCGAGTCAGCAGCGCCGTACCAGATTCGAGAGAACGCAGGGAAATCCACTCGTCCGCGGTGTGCGCCTGAGCGATGTTCCCGGCGCCGAACACCACGCTCGGAATGCCGCCGGCGGACAACACGGACGCATCGCAAAAAAAATCAACGCCTGCGGGTTGCTTTTGCCCGACGCTCCGCAAGAACTGCCGAACGAGCGGCAAATCCAGCGTAGTCTCCATCGGCAGGCACTCGGCCGCTTTCACGTTGCGGAAGGCCGCCTGGTGGCGGCGGCGATGCAGCAGCGCGCGGATTTCCCGGCGGACTGTCGTTTCCGTTTCGCCCGGTAATGTCCTGCGGTCAATGCTGATCACGCACCGATCAGGGACAATGTTCGGCTGAATTCCGCCCGCCATAGAGCCGACATTGATGGTTGGGTTGCCCAACAAAGAATGGCGCCGCTTCCGCAACTGCGCGGCGTAATCCGTCTCCAACAAATCCACAATCCTCGCCATGGCGTGCACTGCGTTCCGCCCCAGTTCAGGCCGCGCGCCATGGGCTGATTTGCCGCGCGCCTCCAGTTCCAGCCACAGATCGCCTTTGTGCGCCGTGACGACGCGCAGCTCGGTCGGCTCGCCCACGATGGCCAAATCGGCCTTGAATTGCGACGCCGCCAAGACGCGCGATCCGGTCTGTCCGTTCTCTTCGTCAATCAGGCCTGCAAAGGCGATTTCGGTGCGCGAAGGCCGGCGGCGGGAACAAGCGAGATCGAGCAAAGCCGCCGTCATCATCGCCACAGTGCCCTTCGTGTCGCATGCGCCTCGCCCGTAAAGGCGCCCGTTTCGCGCTCGCGGAACGAAGGACTTCTCATCGGGAACGCCAACGGTGTCCATGTGGGGGGCAAGCAAAATCCTCTGCGCCGGCTTCTGTTTGGGGAGAAGGCGCGCGATGATGTTGTCGCGGCCTGGAAAAACTCTTTGGCGCTCGATGACTAAACCGGCCTTCTTGAACACGTCCACGAGAAACTCCGCGACCCGCTGTTCCCCGGCGTGCGGATCATCCGCCGGAACGAACGCGGGGTTCACGCTGGGCCGCGCGATCAATTCGCGCAGGAGTTTTTCGCCGGTGGTCACGCGGGAAAGGGGGCTTTGGGAAAGGCAAGGCTCGTGCTCGTGACGTAGCGCAGAGTTGCACTCTGCTGTATCGCCGATCTGCAATCGGCAGCGCTTGGGCAAGGTCCAGGGCGCACGAACTTGCCTGGCGCCAGCGGAATGCAATTCCGCGGTACGGCAGAGTGCAACTCTGCGCTACAGAGCAATCGCGACCAGGAGAGGCCCATACATTCCCAAGCCGCCTACGGGTGATACTCCTGCAAGGTCTTCACCGCATAACCGCTTTTCTTGATCGCGGCGATCCCCAGCGCGGCGGCTCGGGCGCCGCCGAGCGTGGTCATGATGGGCGTGTTCGTATAGACGGCCGTGGTTCGAATCTTCACTTCGTCCGCGCGCGGGGTCTGGCCCGAAGGCGTGTTGATGACCAGTTGCACCTCGCGATTCTTGAGCAAGTCCACGGCGTTGGGCCGGCCTTCGGTCAGTTTGAAAATCCGTTGCACCTTCAATCCCGCCTTTTCCAACACGGCGGCGGTGCCGCTCGTCGAGACGAGCTCGAATCCAAGATCGGCAAACAGTTTGGCCACGTTGGCGACCTCCCGTTTGTCGGCGTCACTGACGCTCAGGAAAACGCGGCCGCTCATGGGCAGCGGGCCGCCCGCGGCCATTTGCGATTTGGCATAAGCGATGCCCAGATCGCCATCCAAACCCATGACTTCGCCGGTGGAACGCATCTCAGGCGAGAGCAGGATGTCCTGGCCGTGGAAACGGCTGAAGGGAAAGACCGATTCTTTGACGGTCCAGTATTCAGGCCCGATTTCCTTTGTGAACCCAAGTTCGGCGAGAGTTTTGCCGGCCATGAGCTTGGCGGCGAGCTTGGCCAACGGGACGCCGATGGCCTTGCTCACGAACGGCACGGTGCGCGACGCGCGCGGATTGACTTCGAGCACATAAACGGCGTCGCCTTTGACCGCGTATTGCACGTTCATCAAGCCGATGATCTTCAACTCGCGCGCCATGGCATGCGTGTATTCGCGAATCGTTTCGAGGACGTTCCGCGGAAGCGTGTGCGGGGGCAGCACCATCGCGGCGTCTCCCGAATGCACGCCGGCAAATTCGATGTGCTCAAGAATTCCGCCGATCACGATCGTGCCTTGGTCCGCTCGCGCAAACTGCCCGACGTCCGCAATGCAATCCACGTCCACTTCGGTGGCGTCTTCCAGAAATTTATCCACGAGCACGGGGCGTTCGGGCGACGCTTCGACAGCGAAGCGCATGTAATGGGACAGTTCGGTGTCCGAATAAACGATCTGCATCGCGCGCCCGCCGAGCACGAAGGAAGGCCGGACCAATACCGGATAACCCAGTCTGCGCGCGACAGCGAGCGCCTCGGCTTCGTTGACGGCGACGCCGTTAGCCGGCTGCGGAATCTTCAGTTTGTTGAGCATCGCCGCGAACAGTTTTCGGTCCTCGGCGATTTCGATGCCTTGCGGGGAGGTGCCGATGATGTTGACGCCGTTCTTTTGCAGGCCCAGCGCCAGATTGAGCGGCGTCTGGCCGCCGAACTGCGCGATCGCCCCCCAGCATTGTTCGCGTTCGTAAATGTGCAGCACGTCCTCCAGCGTCAGCGGCTCAAAGTAGAGTTTGTCACTGGTGTCGTAATCGGTGGAAACGGTCTCCGGATTGGAGTTGACCATGATCGTTTCGAAGCCGTCCTCTTTGAGCGCAAACGCGGCATGAACGCAGCAGTAGTCGAACTCGATGCCCTGGCCGATGCGGTTTGGGCCGCCGCCGAGAATCATGACTTTGCGTGTTGCCGAAGGTTTAACCTCGTCGTCGCCGCGGTCGTAAGTGGAATAAAAATAGGGCGTGTATGCCTCGAATTCCGCCGCACAGGTATCGACCAGGCGGTAGCTCGGCGCCAGGCGAAGCCGTTTGCGTTCGGCGCGGATCGCTTCTTCGTTCTGGCCTGTGAGATGCGCGATCTGGCGGTCGGAAAAGCCGAGCGATTTAGCTTTCGCGAGAAGCTCAGGGTTCATTCAAAAACGGTCGAGATGTTCCGGTTCAAAGCCCGCCCAGTAAGCCGAAGGCCGCGCGGCTTGTCCAGTTCGATCCAAAAGATAACGAGCCGAATTTCACGAATTATCACGAATTCGTGAAACTCGTGTCTTCCCCGGAAGATTCAGTCTGATCGCAGATCACTTTTGCGGCCGGTTCATCTGGAACGTGCCATGGTCTCGGCTGGCGCGATAAGTCGAGAAGAAGTTCGTCGGCGTGGCCCGGCCTTCGTAAGCGTAATTGCCTCCGGCCAGGCGGCCCAGGTCAGCTTCGCCGCTGAATTGAAGCGCGCCAGCCGTTTCCTGGGTTCGAAGCGTCACGGTGTAACCGTAGCTGAATATCTTCCAGTAATTGGCGTGGAAACGCGCCTCGTACTGGCTATTGGCAAGCGGCGTGATCAAACACCGCAAGCGGCCCGCGTGTCCGTTCACTTCGCTTTGCCATCGTCCCTCCCAACGCCCGCTGACGCCGGTGTCGGGCGACGGCTGCGCTGCGGCACGCTTCCAGTCGCGATGGAAGGTCGAGCAGCCGGCGACTCCCAGGCAAAGCAGCGCGAGGCACAAGGGACGCACGACTAAGAGACGGAAATAACGCTCACGTTTCATGGTTTGACGCGATCCAAAGTCGAAATGTAGGGGCGATTCCTAGCCGTTGCACGGATGCACGTCAAATTTGTTTCGAGAATGGACAGAATTTCCGGTGAACCTGGTAGGGACGGATTCCACTCCGTCCCTGATTTTACTCGCCGATCGAAAGTGCAATCCAGGGATCCGGTGGAACGCGTCCTTACCAGTTCATGGACCATGCGCACGGTGTCGCGGCCATGGCAGCTTCCCATAAAAGCTGGGCGAGGCTGTCCCCAGCGAGCCGAGTCGGACGTGTTCCAGCCACGTCGGACGGCTCGCCGGGACGGTCTCGCCCTACCGGGTTTCATGGGCCGGTTGCATGGTGCCGGGGCCGGGGGCTTTCCTGCGGACACCCGCCCGAGATTGACAGTCAGCGGTCTGGAGCCGAATAGTGACCCAGCGATGCGGATTTATGATTTGGTGATGACCCATCAGTTGGACGCGGATGATTTCTTTATTCATCGCGTCCAGCAGCATTGCGCCGAGCGGGGGTTGAACTTCTTCCTGATCGAGCCGCTCTGGGCCGAGGCCTTCTTCGAGAAGTTAAGCCGGAGCAAAGTCGGGGCGCGTGTCCTGATCAACATGCACAGCGAGCACCATCAACCGGAGGATCTTTACCATCGCCTGGTGAATCTCGCCTTCGAGCCGAAAATCCAGGTCATCGATCCGCCCGACGTGGCGCAAGGGGCGTTCGACAAAGCGCGCCTGCATCCGCGTCTGGTGGCCGCGGGATTTGATTTGCCTTTCACAGTCATCGTGCCGGGTCAGCCTGTGGACAGCTTTGCCGTGACGGAGGCTGACTTCGGCAAACTGGGCAGTCCGTTCGTCATCAAGCCGGGCATGGGTTACGGAAAGCGCGGCGTCATTTTGAACGCGACGGGCCTTGAGGACATCGTCCGTTCGCAACGCGATTGGCCGGACGCCCATTTCCTCCTGCAGCAACGGATCGTTCCTCGCACGCTGGAAGGACGGCCGGCTTACTTCAGAGTATTTTACGTGTTCGGGTCGCTCTGGTTTTCCTGGTGGAACTGCTTTACGGATCGATACGCCTGGCTGACGGATCAGGAGATGCGGAACCATGGATTGCAGCCGCTCCGCGAAATCGTTTGCCGGCTGGCGGATTTGACGCAGATGAATTTCTTTTCCACAGAAATTGCACTGACGGACGAAGGCCGATTCGTGCTGATCGATTACGTCAACGACCAATGCCACATGTTGACGCAATCGGCTAACCCGAACATTGGCGTCCCGGACGAGATCGTGGCCGGCATCGCGCGGCGTTTGGTGGAGGAGGCGCAGCAATTGATTCGGGGATCAGCTTGAAGTCAACTGAGAGATTAGGCCGGCGCGGACGGAGTGGTCAGCGGGGACGCCGGTATGTGTTTAACGTGGGTAGGGACGGATTCCACTCCGTCCCTGAATAATCCTTGAGGCGTCGCTTGAACGGAGAGACGGACAACGGAAAAGCCAGAGGCCTCCGTTGGCCCATCGTCTCTTCCTGGGCGGCAGTCCGCCTCAAGGTCTGATTTGGGACGGAGTGAAATCCGTCCCTACCACGCTAAAAACACGACCACGGCACGCGGGGCGCATATGCTCCCCGGAGCAATTGAAGAACGACATGATTCTACGAACCGGCCAGTTTGAATTTGCGTTTCCCCGGCCGATGCTGGTGATGGGGATCGTGAACGTCACGCCCGACTCGTTTTCGGATGGAGGATTGTTCCTGGACCCCCAGGCTGCGGTGGACCACGCGTTTGAACTGATCGAAGAAGGCGCCGACCTCATCGATGTAGGGGGAGAATCCACCCGTCCGAACGCCTCGCCGGTCAGCGAGTCGGAAGAGTTGAAGCGAGTGCTCCCGGTCGTCGAACACCTCTCGCCCCGCGTGAAAGTGCCGATCTCGATCGACACGCGGAAACCCGGTGTGGCGCGAGCGGCGTTGGAAGCGGGCGCCAGTCTGGTCAATGACATCGAGGCGAACCGCGACGATCCCTCGATGTGGAAAATCGTCGCCGAGGCTGGAGCGGGCTACGTGGCCATGCACATGCAAGGCACCCCTCAGACCATGCAAAACCACCCAACTTATGGCAACGTAGTGCGAGATGTGGACGCGTTCTTTGCGAAGCGCCTGGGCGGGCTGGCCGCCGCCGGCGTCAGGCTGGAGCAGGTGATTTTGGATGTGGGGATCGGTTTTGGGAAAACGCTCCAGCACAATTTGGAGTTGCTGGCCGGCCTGAACCGCTTTACAAGATTCGAGCGCCCGCTGCTGCTCGGGGTCTCGCGGAAGTCGTTTATCGGGAAGTTGCTTGGCGTGGACGTGGGGGCGAGATTGCCGGCGAGCCTGGCCTGCGCTTGCTGGGCCGTGGAAGCCGGCGTTCAGATCATCCGCACGCACGACGTGCGGCCAACCTTGCAAGCCGTTCGCATGCTCGAGAGCATCCTGAACCATCGAAGCTAGTGGATTGGAATTTACACACGATCTGGCGGTTCATCCTGGAGATCGCGATTCTCGCGGTCGGGATTTACTACGCGATCATGTACATGCGCGGCACGCGCGGATGGCCGGTCATGATCGGGTTTGCGGTGATGATCGGCGTGACGCTGGTGACGACGCTGCTCAAGCTTCAAGTGTTGAGTTTCCTGCTGCAGACCTTCTTCGCTTTTTCGGCGGTCGCGGTGCTGATCATCTTCCAGCCGGAGATGCGCCGGCTTCTGGCCGAGTTGGGGAATTTGCCCTTGTTCAACGCCGCGCGCGAACAGCGGGAGAACATCGAAGTGATCGTGCAAACGGCCGAGCGCCTCTCCGAAGTTCGGATTGGCGCTTTGATCGCGATCGAACAATCGATTCAACTCCAGGAGGCGGTGGAGTCGGGCATCCCCGTGGGGTGCGAAGCCACGCCAGAAATGCTGGAGACCATTTTTTTTCCCAACAACGCGATCCACGATGGCGGGGTCATCATCAAGGAAGACAAGATTGCTTATGCGGCTTGCATCTTTCCGCTAACGCAGCGGCAGGACTTGAACCCCTCGCTCGGCACGCGCCATCGCGCGGCCATTGGCCTGAGCGAAGAGACCGATGGCGTGGTCGTCGTCGTCTCTGAGGAATCCGGCGCCATTTCCTACGCGTATAACGGCCAGCTTGTGCGCGGCATCACCGTCGAAGAACTGCGGGCGTTCTTGACCTCGGTCTTCGTCACGCGCCGGGGATCGCGCAGCCTGGTCTATCGATTTCGCAAGTGGGCCACCAGCCGTCCGGCGCCGTCCGCCTCCATGGCCTCGAACTTTCCGCAAAAATAGCCATGGCGCTCCCGGATCTGGTTCTGAACAATTTGCGGTGGAAAGCGGGCGCGCTGACCATGGCGGTGTTCATCTGGTTCCTCATTCAGTTCGCCATTTCCAGAGGTTACCGGCCTCCTCGCGAAACCCCGTTGAGCGACACCCGCGATCACACGTTTACCGACGTCCCGGTCCTGGCGCTCACCGCGCCGGATAATGCGGAGGTTTTCCGCGCCACCCCCGCGAAAGTCGAAATCACGGTTCGCGGCACGCCCCTCGCCTTGAACCAATTGGCTAAAGATGATATACGAGCGTTCGTCGATTTGTCGGACACAAATGTCGTCAGCGAGATCAAAGATGTTCTGGTGCGAACACCCCACGGGATTGATCTCACGAGCATCACGGTGAAGCCAGCGCAAGTCAAAGTGGGGCGGATCGGGGAAGGCCTTGAGGTCCGGTGAGTTCTCAGGGCGTAGCGCAGATTTGCAATCTGCCGCATCGCGGAATTGCATTCCGCAGAGCTCGCCAGTTCCAAGGCTCTGGAACTCCCCGAAGCGCCGCCGATCGCAAATCGGCGATACAGCAGGTTGGGAACCTGCGCTACGCGGACGCGAATACAAACATGAGTTCGTCGAAAAAAATCTTCGGGACCGATGGAGTTCGGGGCACGGCTAACATCGAGCCGGTGACCGCCGAGACGGCGCTAAAACTGGGCCGGGCGGCGGGGCATGTGTTCAAGAATATTCAGCACGCCTCTTCCTGGGTGCGCGGCAGACACAAAATCGTCATCGGCAAAGACACCCGCCTTTCCGGTTACATGCTGGAGAACGCCTTGTCATCGGGAATCCTCTCCATGGGCGTTGACGTTTTGTTCATCGGCCCGCTGCCCACGCCCGGCGTGGCTTACGTCACGCGCAGTTTGCGCGCCGACGCCGGGATTGTCATCACGGCTTCCCACAATCCGTATGCCGACAACGGCATCAAGTTCTTCCGGCCGGACGGCTACAAACTGGACGACAATATCGAGCAGCAAATCGAAGGGTTGGTCTTCAGCGGCGAGATCGAGAATATTCGCCCGACCGCCGATGAAATCGGCAAGGCGGTCCGCATCGACGACGCGCTGGGCCGTTACATCGAATTCGCCAAGGCTTCCTTCCCCAAGGGACTCACGTTGGAAGGCATGCGGATCGTGGTGGATTGCGCGCACGGCGCGACTTACAAGTCCACGCCCTGCGTCCTGCGCGAACTTGGCGCCGAGGTCGTCGTGTTTGGGAACCATCCCGACGGCATGAACATCAACAAGGATTGCGGTTCGATGCATCCCCAAACCATGTGCCAGAAGGTTTTCGAGTATCGCGCCGACCTTGGCATCGCTCACGACGGAGATGGCGACCGCGTGTTGATGTGCGACGAAACGGGAACCTTGGTTGACGGCGACGACGTCATGGCCATCGCTGGTTTGCACATGCTGGAGCAACGGACCCTCAAGCAAAGCACCCTGGTGACGACGATCATGAGCAACGCGGGATTGGAGACCGCGATCAAAGCTGCGGGAGGCAGCGTGATCCGGACCCCGGTCGGCGACAAACTCGTCATCGAAGAGATGCTCCGCGGCGGCTATAACTTCGGCGGAGAGCAGAGCGGACATTTGATCTTTGGCGATCATTGCACGACGGGCGATGGATTGATTGCCGGGCTTCAGATTCTCCAAACCATGAAAATGAAGGATCAGCCGCTCTCCCGCCTGGCGCGTTGTTGGACTCGTTTTCCGCAGATTGTCACTAATGTGCGCGTGCGGGAAAAGCGGCCCATCGAGCAACTCGATGGCGTCCTGCAAATGGTCGCGCAGGCCGAAGCGGAAGTTCAACCGACCGGCGGACGGGTGCTGCTGCGGTATTCCGGCACCGAACCGAAGGCGCGGTTCATGATGGAGGGCCGCGACTCCGCAACGCTGGAGCGCTGGAGCAAGCTCATCTGCGACGCCATAAAAAGGCAGATCGGGGCGTGAGCCTCGAATGCGGTTGATCTCAACAGGAGGCAAGGGAGGAAACGGAGGGGAGAACCTGGGTCAGGCTGATAGTTCAATCCGCGTGGTGCGTTCTCCGTCAATTCTTCCCATGAACCTGATGGTAGAGCGAGCCTGTCCCCAGCAAGCCGAGTCGGACGTGTTTCACGCCCGTCGAGCGGCTCGTTGAGGACAACTCGCCCTACCGGTTCAAGGGCCGCGCGCATGGTTCTCGATTTCCAAGATTGAATTCAGCGCCGTTTTCGTGGATGAACAGAGCGCGTTGAAGTTGTTGGCCGGAAGTTGATGGAGTTGTTTTATGGATAAGCCGGAGATGTATCCTTCACCAGGGGAACGCTTGCTGCGGTTCGTCGGGGACACGGTTCGTTTCACATTGCGCGGTCGTGGCGGTCAAGCCTTGCCGCCCGGCTTTCGCGCGGTCCTGCGCACCAATCTCGGACGCGCGGCCACATTGCGCGAAGAAGTCATCCACTCGCACGCGAAGGAGCTTCCGTTCGCCGGCGCGTCGTGGCGCGATATTCCGCTGGAACCCGTGGGCCACGAGTGGGGCGTTGAACTCAGCCTGGTGGAGGTGGGCTTCTTCAAGGCCAAACCCTACGCGGTCGATCCCCAAGGCCGGCAGTTCTGGCCCGACGGCCCCGACGTCGGCATCACCGTGCATCCAAATGATTATCGCACCGCCAACACGATTTATTGCGCGTTCACCCGGCTGTTCGGCGAGAAAAAGACAGCCCCGACCACGAGCGCGGAGACGTGGGAGGCGCAGGTCGGCAAGCTGGACAAGCAAGGCTATGCGGTCATTCCACCCTCGGGCAAACTTCGCGATCTGCTCCGCGAATTGCCGCACATCATAGACACGCTGGGCTGCTCGATCCTTCACTTGCTCCCGATCAATCCGGCGCCCACGACGTTCGCCCGCTTTGGCCGTTTCGGCAGCCCCTACGCCGCGCTCGATCTGACGGCGATTGACCCGGCGCTGGTCGAATTCGACCGGCGCACCACCGGAGTCGATCAATTCCGAGAATTGACTTATGCGGTTCATCTGAGGCGCGGGCGCGTTTTCCTGGACCTCGTGATGAATCACACCGGCTGGGGCTCGACGCTGCAAGAGGATCACCCAGAATGGTTCCTGCGCGACGAGCGCGGAAACTTCGTCAGTCCAGGCGCCTGGGGCGTGACCTGGGAGGACCTGGTCGAACTGGACCACCGGACGCCTGCGCCGTGGGATTGCCTGGCAGATGTTTTCTTGACGTGGTGCCGGCGGGGTGTGGACGGCTTTCGCTGCGATGCCGGGTATAAGGTGCCGATGCTCGCCTGGCGTTACATCATTGCAAAAGTGCGGCAAGAATTTCCCGAAACCATTTTCCTGCTCGAAGGTCTGGGCGGTCCGTGGGAAGCCACGGAAACGTTGCTGACGGAAGGCGGAATGCAGTGGGCTTATTCCGAGCTCTTCCAGAATTATTCCGGGCCGCAGGTCGCCAACTACCTGGACTATGCTTTGCGCCAAAGCCAGCGCGTCGGCCTTTACATCCATTACAGTGAAACGCACGACAACGACCGCCTGGCAAAACGTAGCCGCGCGTGGTCGCTGCTTCGGAACCGGCTTTGCGCGCTGACTTCGGTCTCCGGCGGCTTCGCTTTTACGTGCGGCGTGGAATGGCTGGCGGCGGAAAAAATCAACGTGCACTCTTGCGCCGGCCTGTCCTGGGGAAGCCGCAACAATCTCGTCCCTGAACTGAGCGCCCTGAACCGGCTGCTCCGGGAGCATCCTTGCTTCTTCGACGACGCCAGGCTCACGCGCCTGAGCGCGCCGGATTCTCCCGTGTTCGTCTTGCGCCGCGACTCAGCCGAGGGGCTCGACCGGGTGCTGATCCTCGTCAATCTGGACCTGGACCGCTCTCAGAATTTCGTTCTGAACACAGAGGCGCTTCAAGAACTCGGAGTGTTGAAACACGAGCAACTCGGCCAAAAACTGCCCGTGGCACGCCAGACCTCGCACGGTCGCGTCGAACACGTTCTGCCCCCCGGCGGCTGTTTTTGTCTGTCGGCTCACGCCCAACCTGAGGGCTTGCACGGACAAGCTTATCGCCGGGCGCGGGCAGCGGCAGCCTGGGGATTCGCGGCCCTGAGCCAGATGTTCCCCACCGAACAAATCGGAAGATTCAATTGGCGCACGGTTGCCACGCTGGTGAACGAGGATCCGAAGGCTTTTTTAGCGGGCCTTACGGACCTCAAGATTGCTGAGGCGACCAGGGATTTGGCCGCCGCGTTCGTCGAAGCGGGTCACTACCCGCGTGTTGTGACCTGGGCGTTGCTGGATCGGCGGCGCGTCACGCCGATTCCTCCGTCGCACTGGCTTTTGGTGTGGGATGATGCGCCGTTCCGCGCGACGCTCGCCGTCGATGGCGCTGAATTTCCGCGGCACTCGAGCTCAATCCAGGTGAATGGCGGACACGTCGTGTTTTTCCCACCGCAAACATCCCCTGCCGAGGCTCAACTGAAATTGGAGCGTTACACGAACGAAAACACGCAGGTCGAGGCTTCGATCCGATACCTCGCTTCGGACCCGAACGAGCTTTTGGCCCCAACCGATCTCTCCGGGGCCCGCTCCGCTCCTGCGAACCATCGGGAGGCTGCCCGCCCGATTCAGAATCACACGCCGCATTTGATTCTGCTAACCAACGGCATTGGCGGCATGGCCCGCCTATGCGTGGATTTGGGACAGATTCAATCGAAGTATGATTGCCTGCTCGGCGCCAACCTTCATCCCTCCGTGCCGGCCGACCGCCACATTCTGGCCAAGCGCGCACGGGTGTGGGTGAACGCGGACGGATTCATCACTGCGCTCGACATCAAGAACCTGATCGACTTCACGCCCGGACCGCCGGCTCACTGGCGTTTCGTGGCTAACGCAGGCGACGGGCGAACGGTCGAAATCCATCTCGAAGCGGACATGCTCGAGACGCGGAACACAACGCTCCTGCGCTTCAGCCGTCCGAAAGGACCGCCTCCGGTCGGACGGGATTTGCCGGCCAACTGCGAGGTTCGCCTGACGGTGCGTGTCGATCTCGAAGACCGAAATTTTCACTGGGAAACCAAGCGCAATCCCGGAGCGGATCACCATTTCTCTTCCCATTGCCAGCCGTTGAAGGAGAAGGCGGGTTTTGCGTTCGTGCCCGCGGCTGACCGCCAGCTTCGCGTGTTGGCGGATGCGGGCGCTTATCATCATGAAGCGGAGTGGTGTGAAAACATTCCTCATCCCGTGGAACAAAGCCGCGGCCAGGCGGGCAGCGGCGATGCCTACAGCCCCGGCTGGTTCGATTTGCCTTTGGAGAAAGGCGAAAGCGCGACCCTGGCGGCCTGCGCGGATGCCACGGATCCGCGCGCGGAAGAGATCAGACACTTCCGATCAAGCCGCGCCTCGAGAATTGAGGCGGCGCTTCGAGCCGCGCACGTGCGCGACGATGAATTTGGGCGCCAGCTCGTCCGGGCCGCGCACGCGTTCGTCGTTCGCCGCGAGTCGCACAAAAGCGTGATCGCGGGCTACCCGTGGTTCTTGGATTGGGGACGCGATTCGCTCATTTCCGCTCGCGGGCTGCTTGCGGCCGGCATGCGCGAGGAAGTGAAACAGCTTTTGATCACCTTTGGCCGATTCGAGAAGAATGGAACGATTCCCAACATCATCCTCGGCGAGGATGCCTCCAACCGCGACACCTCCGACGCTCCGTTGTGGTACGGTGTGGTCTGCGAAGAAGCCGCCTCGGTGGTGAAAGGTTCGCTCTACGAAATCGCGGTCGAGAAACGCGGACGAACCATTGGCGACGTCCTGCGCAACATTGCCGAGGGCTACTGGCGCGGCGCTCCCAATGGAGTTCGCCTCGATGCCGAGTCGGGCTTGGTTTGGAGTCCCAGGCATTTCACCTGGATGGACACGAATCATCCTGCCGGGACGCCGCGCGCCGGTTACCCGATCGAAATCCAGGTGCTCTGGATTCGTCTGTTGCGGCACCTGAGCCGGCTCGGAACAAAACCCGTGTCGGAACCGTGGGACCGCCTCGCCGACCGCGCTCAGGCTTCGCTCCTGAAGTTTTTCTGGCTGGAGGACCGCGGATACTTCGGAGACCTGCTGATCGCTGCAAACGGCGAGCCAGCCGCCCGGGCGACCGTGGACAACGCGCTTCGCAGCAATTGTCTCCTGGCCGTCAGCCTGGGCCTGGTGAGCGGAGATCAGGCGCGCCGCTGTGTCGAAGCCGCCGCGCGCTACCTGGTCGTGCCGGGAGCGCTCCGTTCGCTGGCGCCGCTTCCGGTTTCGCCGCCGTTGCCCGTCCATGGCAACGATGGACATTTGCTCAACGATCCGCACTGGCCATACTGGGGCCGCTACGAAGGAGACGAGGACACGCGGCGCAAGCCCGCCTACCACAACGGCACCGCGTGGACATGGACATTCCCAAGTTTCTGCGAAGCCCTGGCCCGCGCCTGGGAATTCGAGTCGTCCGCGGTCGCTGCCGCAAAGGCGTATCTGGGCAGCATGGAGCGACTGCTGCGCGAAGGTTGCCTCGGACAGATTCCCGAAATCCTCGACGGCGACGCCCCCCACCAACAACGCGGCTGCGATGCCCAGGCCTGGGGGGTCACGGAGGCGTTGCGGGTTTGGAAGCTATTGAACGGAACGAGGTAGCCGTGCGAGGAGTCTCCGGCTTCGGATCAAAACGGCGGTTGAATCAGAACCGGGGGTGGACTCAGCGGCTTTGCCGCTGGAAAGTCGAGAACCGGTTTGGGGACCAGAGATAAAGTGCGACGAAGAAGTAAACGCTTGCCATGGAAAAACCGCGCATGATTCCGTTGACCAGCAGTTTCGTTGGATCATATGAATCTTCCCAAATCTTGTTCACGCTGAAATCCACGAGGAAGGTGTAAATGCTAAAACCAGCCAGGACAACACTGGCGTTGACAAACGCGTTGGAGAGCCGCAAGAAATTGGTGCAGCGTGTCGCCGCAGGGATGAGCGCCAGGATGAAAAATCGAACCGGGAGCACTGAGACTGAGCGAACAATGTCTTTCGGATCTCGAATCCCGTCAGCCCCCACAAACGTTGTGATGGCGAGTGCGGCAGCTACGGTCGCGAATGCGATGGCATAAAAGGCCCCTTTCCTCTCCCGCCAGTGCCGTCGGGCGAAGCCGGCTCCGGAAGCAATCACAAGCAGCGCCAGTGCAACCGGAATGATGCGCGAGTCAGAATGATTGAGGTAGGGGAGATAACCGCTGTTTTTACCCCGCTTCAACGCTGGACTCCGGAGAGCGCGCGCAAGCAGCCTGAAGGCTGCGGTCCGCACAGTTTTCGGTTCATGGGCCATGGCGTAGCTTCTTGGCCAAGCAACTTCCCATGAACGTTCCTCCGGACTGCGGCCTTCAGGCCGCTTCAACGCTGGACTCCGGAGAGCGCGCGCAAGCAGCCTGAAGGCTGCGGTCCGCACAGTTTTCGGTTCATGGGCCATGGCATAGCTTCTTGGCCAAGGCAACTTCCCATGAACCGTTCCTCCGGACTGCGGCCTTCAGGCCGCTTCAACGCTGGACTCCGGAGAGCGCGCGCAAGCAGCCTGAAGGCTGCGGTCCGCACAGTTTTCGGTTCATGGGCCATGGCGTAGCTTCTTGGCCAAGCAACTTCCCATGAACGTTCCTCCGGACTGCGGCCTTCAGGCCGCTTCAACGCTGGACTCCGGAGAGCGCGCGCAAGCAGCCTGAAGGCTGCGGTCCGCACAGTTTTCGGTTCATGGGCCATGGCATAGCTTCTTGGCCAAGGCAACTTCCCATGAACCGTTCCTCCGGACTGCGGCCTTCAGGCCGCTTCAACGCTGGACTCCGGAGAGCGCGCGCAAGCAGCCTGAAGGCTGCGGTCCGCACAGTTTTCGGTTCATGGGCCATGGCGTAGCTTCTTGGCCAAGCAACTTCCCATGAAC
>VHCZ01000098.1 GCA_016871535.1 Verrucomicrobiota bacterium | reverse complement strand
GCCTTTGTTCAGGCGCTCAAATCCGGTGGCGCCATTGTCGTTGCTCACGACGTAGAGCGTCTTTTGATCGGGCGACACGCACACGCCGTTCGGCTTCCCGGCGTCGGTGATGATGCGATGAATGGACCCATCCAGATCGATTCGATACACGGCCATCACGGGTTGATCGATCGTTTCGTAGCCGAGATAACGCGGGTCGCTAAAATAAATCCGGCCTTTCTCGTCGATCGTGACATCGTTCGGCGCGTTGAAAGGCCGGCCTTCGAACAGCCCGGCGATAATGTAACTCATGCCAGTCTTCATGTCGGTGCGCGTGACTCGGCGGCCGCCGTAATCCGCGCCTTCGCAGACGAGCATGTTCCCGCCTGCATCGAACTTGATCCCGTTCGACATGCCGCTGGGTGAGCGGAAGATCGTCGTCTTCCCGGTGCGCGGATCGAACCGCCAGATGTGGCCGGCGTGAATGGCGCCCTTTTCGTCGCGAGCCACGTGGGAAAAAGTGATGTCGCTGAAATAGACCAGTCCGTCCGGCGCCACGGCCACGCCTTCCGTGAGGACGATGCCATCAAACAGTTTCTCTATCTGCGCTCCCTGCGGGACGATGGACTCGGCCGCAATGAGCGGCAGTGACAGCGCGAGCGAACAAAGCAACGCTAGACTGTGCGATGGTTGGGATGAAGAGGCGGTGGGTGTTTTCATGGAACAATTGGATTGGAATCGTCGGAAGACTGCTTCAAAACGTCCAAAAGCGCAAAAGGAATCAGTCCCGCCCGTCACTCCGTGTCAGCCTTCAGTTAACCACGGTGGGGCGAGGCTCCCGCCAAGCCTTTCGTCTATGGACATTGGCTTGCGAGGCCGAATCGCTCCACTGAGGCCTCCGTGTATGATCCTGTTGCAATCTCCGCTTCCCTCTGCCAAATCCTTTCGATGCAACCGATGATCAACAGGCGCACGGCGACAAAGGTCAAAGATGGTGGCGTTCAGCGAAAGAATCGGCACATGCCGACTCCGTGGCTGGGGCACGTTGTGGACCGAGAATCGCCAGGACGGGACTTCCGTCACGTGGTGAGCAAGCGCGATTTACAGGACTTCATCGACCTTATTCCGGATTGGGCCCAGTTGGCGGAAAAGTTGGAGCGGATCGTTCTGGCCCGCCCCAGCAGCGCGGATGGCAGTTACAAGTTCTATCATCGCGAGGGCACGGGTGCGATTTTCCTGCACGCCTGGCACAAGGATCTTTGGGTCGAGCGGAGATCCAACTAAAGCAGACTGAGACTCGCAGCCCAGCCTTTCCCAGCCTTAAACACACTTTCAACCGGGAGCGGAAGCCGATAGGTTTACCGCGACAACGCCTTGAAAATCGCCATCGTTACTGGAGCCGGGTCCGGCATTGGGCGGAGCGCATCCCTCGCGCTTTTGCAGGAAGGTTATTCTGTCGTCCTGGCAGGCCGCCGCGCCGAACCGTTGCAGGACACCGTCAAACTCGCCGGGACGGCCGGCGCGCGCGCGCTGGCAGTTCCCACCGACGTCACGCAACCCACGAGTGTCCAGGCTTTGTTTGCCCGGACAAAGGAGGCGTTTGGCCGGCTGGATTTGCTGTTCAACAACGCGGGCATCGGCGCGCCTTCAGTTGCCTTGGAGGACCTGTCTTTCGAGCAGTGGCAAGGCGTTGTGGCGGTCAACCTGACTGGCGCTTTCCTCTGCACGCAGGAGGCGTTCAAGATGATGAAGAACCAGCAGCCTCGCGGCGGGCGGATTATCAACAACGGCTCCATTTCCGCCCACTCGCCGCGTCCGAACTCCGCGCCTTACACCGCCACGAAACACGCGATCACCGGTCTCACCAAATCCACGGCCCTGGACGGCCGCAAGTTCGATATTGCCTGCGGCCAGATCGACATCGGCAACGCCGCGACCGAGATGACCGACCGCATGAAACGCGGCGTGCGGCAGGCGGACGGCTCGATTAAAGCCGAGCCGACGATGGACGTGGATCATGCCGCGCGAGCCGTGGTGTACATGGCGAGCCTTCCTCTGGACGCCAACGTCCCGTTCCTGACCGTCATGGCCACGCAGATGCCGTACATGGGCAGAGGATAATGTGAATTGTCGGTCGAAGAAGACTGGGCTATCGTCACTCAATCATGTTAATCGCGCCGAGCCAACCGGATGAACTGCCGATCACCAGCGTAAAGGCGTCAAAACCGGCTGGGAGAATCTGGAACGGTTGCAGTACCCTGCCAACCGGTCTCCATTCGGCGACAGGTTGCCGCCGAAGACGGGCTGGTAGCCCGTTCCACCCATCTCGGCCTTCACAACTCGATCTTCATCCGCGCCCATCCGCGCTATCCGCGGTTATCAGACCGAGATGGTTCCTAACGGTCGCTTCAGTACTGCTCTGGGTGACGCGTGCCGCGGTCGGATATGCGGCCGAAAGTCCAACGCTCTCCTGGGAAGAAACCCTGGCGCAGCGCAGAAACTGGTGGAGCTTGCAGCCGGTCAAACGGATCTCCGTCCCGGAAGTTCGCAACGCCTCTTGGTCCCACCATCCGATCGATCGGTTTATTCTCTCCAAACTGGAATTGGCCAAACTGGCCCCGGCTGAGGAGGCCGGCAAGCCCACACTGATTCGGCGGCTCGCGCTCGTTCTCACGGGACTTCCGCCCACTCCGGAGGAAACGCGGGCGTTTCTGAAGAACCAATCGCCAAGCGCGTATGAAGAGTTGGTGGACCGGCTCCTGGCCTCGCCGCACTTTGGCGAACGCTGGGCGAGGCATTGGCTGGACGTCGTCCGGTTTTCCGAAACCCACGGCAACGAGTGGAACTATGAAGTTCACCATGCCTGGCGGTACCGCGACTACGTCATCCGCGCGTTCAACCAGGACTTGCCTTACGACCAATTCGTTCGCGAGCACATCGCGGGTGATCTGCTCCCGAATCCCCGGTGGAATCGGGAGGAACGATTCAACGAGTCGGTCATCGGGACGGCGTTCTATCGCTTTGGCGAAGTCAATCATGACGATTGCATCGGGCTGCGTCAGATCGGGTATGATCTCGCAGATAATCAGATCGATACGCTCACGAAGGCATTTCAGGCCACCACCGTGGCGTGCGCCCGCTGCCACGACCACAAGATCGATGCGGTTTCGATGAAGGATTACCACGCGTTGCTGGGAATCCTCCGAAGCTCCAGGCAGGTCAGCCACACGATCGATGCGCCGGACGCCAACGCCGCAACGATCCAGAAACTGACGGAACTGAAGCCCGCCATTCGCGGAGAAATCGCGAAGCTATGGTTGCAAGACGCAGAGGATGTCCACTTGTATTTGCTGCTGGCGCAGCCCAGCGTCCCGTCTCACAGACAAACGAAAGCTAATGGATCGTCCGCAGCGCTCCCCCTCACCCCGTCCCTCCCCCCCTCCGAGGGGGAGAGGGTGTCCGCAGGACGGGAGAGGGAGCGAGGAGTCGCCGCGCAGGAAAATTCGTCGAATCGTCGTCAAACCTCTGACACCGACAGCGTTCTCCCTCTCCCCCAGGGAGAGGGCCGGGGTAAAGGGGAACACGGCGTCAGAAACCAGGACAGCGCCGCAAATAATCGAGCGGTAAATCTCGATCCATCGCGTCTGCAGAATTGGCTCAAGGCGCTAACCAACAACACGGCCGCGCTCGAAGAGCCGCTGTCACTCTGGCGGGCACTGCATCCCACGAATCAGAATGATGGAAAGTCATTCCGCGACCTCTGGAAGGACGTCGCAGCCAAATTCGCGCGCGAAGAAAAGGAGCGCGCCGACTTCAATCGGACGAACTTCCTCGAATACGCGGATTTCAGGTCTGGCAGTTTCAGTGCGTGGCGCGTCGGTGGACAAGGTCTTCCCAGTGGCCACGCCCGCTCCGGTGGTTTCACTTTGCACAGCGACGTCGACGCGGCCATCGAAATGGTGCTGCCCTCCGGAGTTTACACGCACCTCGTTTCCCAAAAGCTGAACGGCACGTTGCGCTCGCCGCTGTTTACCAACGGGGTCGCCAGGATTAGTTTTCAAGTCATGGGCCGCCGAAGCAGCGCCGTGCGGCTCGTTTCCAACAACTGCCAGCTCAACTACCAGAACTACCGGGCGCTCACCAACACCGCGTTTCAATGGGTCACGTTTTCACCCCCGCCCGACGCAGAGAGCGTGCGCGTCTATGCCGAGGTGATGACGATGTTCGATAATCCAAAATTTCCAGACCAACTCAGCGCGCTGGGCGGCGACAAAGCCAATTACAAACTGCCTTGGGAGAAGGCCGCGGAGGACCCTCGCTCCTGGTTTGGAATCACGCGCGTGGTGATTCATTCCACGGATGCCCCGCCCAAACCGGAGCTCACGCATTTGACGAGCCTTTGGTCTGAGCCGGAACCAGCGAGTGTGGACGCGGTCGCGAATCGCTACCGGCAACGCATCTTCGAAGCGGTCGATCGCTGGCGAAACGACGTGGCCACGGCTGACGACGCGGCGTGGCTCGATTTCCTGGTGAAAAACGGCCTGGTCCGCAATCGGCCGGACGAGTCGCCACGCCTCCAAGAGTTGATGGCCGAGTATCGAAGGCTGGAACACGCGCTGCCGGTGCCTCGCGTCGCGCCGGGAGTGGCGGACTTTGGCCCGGGCTTCGATCAACCCATGTTGGTACGCGGCGACTGCACCAAGCCGGCTGATCCAGTTCCTCGCGGGTACCTGAAAGTGATCGAGAGCCATTTTGCCACCCTACAAGGGCCCACCCTATCATCTCCCCACGAATCTGATTCGGATTACACGGATCACACGGACAAGAGCGCTTCTCGATCCGCGAAATCCGTGAAATCCGCGGTCAAGAAATTGCCGGTGGGCCACCCCAGACGCAAAGACGAATCGAGTGATTTCCATGCCGAAGGCAGCGGTCGCCTGCAATTGGCCGGACGGATCGCCAGCTCGAACAATCCCCTGACCGCCCGCGTGATGGTGAACCGCGTCTGGAAACATTTGTTCGGCGAAGGATTGGTGCGCACGGTGGATGACTTCGGACAACTCGGCGACCAACCGTCGCACCCGGAACTGCTGGACTATCTGGCCGGCCAATTCGCGCGCGAGGATTGGTCCGTCAAACGCCTGATTCGATCCATTGTTCTGGCGCGCACGTTTCAGTTCTCCGCGCGGCCGGCGCCGGCCGCGCGGGAGATCGATCCGCAGAATCGTTTGCTCCAGCATTATCCGGCGCGCCGGATGGAGGCCGAGGTTATTCGCGACTGCATTCTGTCCGTTTCAGGACGCTTGAACCTCTCGATGCACGGTCTGAGCGTCCAGCCGTATCGCGAAAAGGAGAACGCCGACCGCCGGCTTTTTGCCGGCCCGCTGGATGGGCTGGGCCGCCGCAGCGTCTATGTCAAAGTCAACTTGATGGAGACGCCCAAGTTTCTGAGCGCGTTCAACATTGCGGGCGGGAAGGTTTGCCAGGGCCGCCGCGACACGGCGAATGTGCCGGCGCAGTCGTTGGCGTTGTTGAACGATCCGTTCGTGCTGCAGCAGGCAGAGCGATGGTCGCGCCAGCTCATCGCTCACACCGAGGATTCGCTGGAATCTCGAATCAACCACCTGTTCGAGTCAGCTTTGGGACGCCCGGCGGCCGTTTCCGAGAAGCAGCGTTTCATCGAAGCCGCCGAGCATCTGGCCGAGTTGCGAAGTCTGCGGAAGGAAGCGCTTTTGAGCAGCCAGGAGATCTGGGAGGACCTCGCTCACGCCGTCTTCAACTTGAAGGAGTTTATCTTCATTCCGTAGCCGGCGACGACCGTGCGGCCCCCTTCAATCACGCTGGAGCATCAGGCGGCGCAAGCAACCGTTCAACCCACCCACGAAGGCTTTGGATACTCATCTTGAGCGGCCTTGGAAGCAATATTTGCTAAAGCGTGCCCACATCGCTATCCGCACGAGCCTCGCCGCGCGCGTCATGCAATCGTGCGGCCGCCGATAGGATCCGTGGGGAGGCACCCCCTCCCTCGCCAGATTTAAGGGTACGTACTGGTTATCAGAAGGTCGTGGGGTTCATCCAAAAGGACGCTGAAATCCGACGTGATTTTCTTGGCTAACTCCGCGATGCGTTACTTGAGACGGTCTCTGCGATTCCACTCCGACCTGAGAATCTCGTTCCTGTCTCCGTTCGCTCCAAAGGTCCGAGAGAACGATATGCCGAAGAAGCCGATTCCGGCGACCTTTGGGGAGAGTTGGGAAGCTTGGAGAACCCTCATTTCTTCGACGAGGTGGCGGAAATCTTCTGCTTCGAGATGGAAGAACTCCTGGATTGGATTAGCGAGGAGTTCGCCAACGGCTTGAAATCGGTGACGTACCTTGGACCGTTACGATGTTACCCACCGCGCCACCTTGTCGGCATGCACGATCAAGATCCAAACTGGTTTTCCGGTGGCGGTCACGCTTGGGACATTCTGGGCCGGGGTGACCGAGTGGTGGGAGAAGTGAATACCTGGTTAAGGTCGCGGCCTTGTCCGGGCACCGATTACGAAGTGAGAGTGCGGCATCTCAAGGACCTTGGACGCGTCAACCAAGCAACGAAACAGCGCCTAGCGAAACATCTTCGTGGGCTAGCGGCTCACGACGAGACTGCCACTTTGTCAGCCCTGGACGCACTACTGAGCGACCTAGCAGGCGATCCCATGAACACCGAGTTCGGTGAGATGGTTCTCTTCGACAGGCGCGCTGACGTTGAGGTTAGCCATCGAGACGTGGGCGTTGGGATCAGTCAACTTTTTCCAGTGCTTGTACATGCTTTCGCCGATCAGAATAAGATTGTGGCCATTGAACAGCCGGAGATTCACCTTCATCCTGCACTGCAAGCCGAACTGGGCGACGTCTTCATCGAGTCCGCCTTAAGTGACCGAAAGAACACATTCCTACTGGAGACTCACAGCGAGCATCTGATCCTGCGCATCATGCGCCGCATCCGTGAAACGCACCTGGGCAAGCTGCCGAAACACCTGCCTCCAATCAAACCGACCGATGTCTCGGTCCTCTACGTGGAGAAGGACGGCCCGCGCAGCATCGTCCGGGAAATGCCTCTCGATGAAATGGGGCGGCTCGTGAAAGCCTGGCCAGGCGGGTTCTTCGAGGAATCCTTCAACGAGTTGTTCTGAACTCCATGGTGTTTTTCGTTTACTTCGATCCGCAAGTAATCGAGACGGCGTGCGGGAGCGGCGACGCCCTTCAGACGCTCACGGCGGTTCTTCGAGGTTTCGTCCAGAACTGTCTGCTGCTCGACTTCGAGGATTGGAGAGGTCACACCGAGATCCAACGCCAACTTGGCCAGGCTCCTGAGTTCACCGATAGATCAGTCGTCAAAAAGTTGTTCGCCGTTTTGGAGAAGCGCAACCGCTTCCTTTTCTGTTTCAAGGATGACTACACGTCGGGGAAGACCGATCTCGAATTGGTGTTCGATCAGGCTACCGCTGTCGAACTTGATTTCATTCTGACCGAGGACGCAAATGGTTGTCCAACGTCCCCCGGCATCGAAGTAAGCAAATTGAAGACCTACCAGAACAGCCAATTCGAGGAGAAACGCGCTGAAGTTGCTGCCAACGGCCGCGTTTACGCTGGAGGAGAAGAGGTAGTGGACAAATTCCTGGACACCAATTTTTGGAAGGCGCTTCGTGCTTCGAAGCGTATCCATATTTGGGACAAACTTTTCGGCGAGAGATTCGGCGACAACTTTGAATTCACGACGAGGCGTTTGCTTCAGTGGCTGAGTGACGCCCTGCTGGATCCCACGGCTTGCGAGCTGGTTTTCCATTGCGGCAAACCACTCAAGGCTACTTCCGACCACATTGTTCAAAAACTTTCGAGCTTTCGCCGTGAGCGCACCGCCAGCATGAAGATCTCGGTTCAGTTCTACGACCCGACTGACGGAGACGCAGATCTCCCTCATGGGCGGTTCATCGTGACGGATCAGTTCGCCATCGAGATCGAACGCGGGATGGATTTCCTCGACAAGAAGACAGAGCGAAATCGGGACGGGAGCTTCAATCTCAAGGACGACGGAGAAATCGCACGTGTGCTGCAACGATATGCTCAACCCCGTTTTCCCGCCCTTTTCATTCCGTGAGGTTCTGGGCTTTTTGCTTTCCATCAGCCATCTCCAAGAGATCTTCTTCCTCTGGCGCCCCGCCCTTCCTGACCCGGATGATGATCTCATTCTGGAGTTGGCGGTGGCCGCTGGTTGCCGCTATATTGTGACCCACAACCTCCGGGATTTCCGGGGTTCGACAAATCGGGGAATCGCGGCGGTTCCGCCGTCTGCCTTTCTCCGACAGCTTGGTGATACTGAATGAGTACGTTGACCATCCAGATACCCGACAGCCTGGCGCGGAAGCTTCGTGAATGCGCGGCCAAGGAGGGCGTGACCGTGGATCAGTTGCTCTCCTCGGCGGCGGCGGAAAAGCTAAGCGCATTGATGACCGTTGAACATCTCCGCGAGCGTGCGCGGCGTGCCAAGCGTGAGGATTTTGTTGCATTTCTGGACGCCTCGCCTGACGTCCCGCCGCTGCCCGGCGATGAGTTGTGATGACAAGCATTCCCGAAAAGAGAAATGGCGGTCTGTTTGATGGAAGCTGCGTGAAAAGTCACGCGGGCCTGGATCCCAAAAGTCGCCCTTGTTCTTGCCCCGGCCGCTTGGCTCTGCCCATGACCCGCCGCGCAATGCTGCGTGCTACGGCCAACGGCTTTGGCCTCCTCGCACTGTCCAGCTTGCTCGCAGACCGGAAGTTTGCCCAGGCGCTTGCCTCGCCTTTGCCCCATTTCGCTCCGCGCGCCAAGAACGTCATTTTCTGTTTCATGGACGGCGGCGTGTCGCATGTCGATTCGTTCGATCCCAAGCCCAAGCTCGACGAACTCGACACGAAGGCTTTCCTGGATTCCAAGAACCCGACCGCGGCGGGCAAACGCCAATGGCTCAAGAGTCCCTGGAAATTCAAACCGCGCGGCCAATGCGGCATGCCCGTCAGCGATCTCTTTCCTCACCTCGCCACGTGCGCGGACGATTTGGCAGTCATTCGGTCGATGAAAGCCGATTTGCCGCTGCACTCGACCGGCGTGCTGTTGCTGCACACGGGCAGCAACAACGCGGGCCGGCCCAGCCTGGGATCGTGGGTCACTTACGGATTGGGCAGCGCGAATTTGAACTTGCCCGGCTTTGTAGTGTTGGGTTTCGATGTCGTGCCTTGCGGGGGAATGGAAAATTATTCCGCTGGTTTCCTGCCGGCCACGGCGCAGTCCACTCAATTCAGAGCGGAAGGCGTTCCCATCGACAACATTGTTCCCGGCGACGCGGACGCCCGCATCCAGCGCGCGAAATTGGATTTGTTGCGCGCGCAAGACCGGGATTTCTCCCAGGCCCTGGGCACGCACGACGCCGTGGAAGATGCGATCCGCAATTATGAGATGGCGTTTCGCATGCAATCGCTCGTGCCGGACGTGTTGAATCTCGACCGCGAAAGCGAGGCGACCCAAGCGCTCTACGGCATCGACTCGACCGACAAGTTCAAAAGGCTTTACGGCATTCAATGCCTGCGCGCGCGGCGTCTCGTGGAATCCGGAGTGCGCTTCGTCGAAGTCAATTGTCCGCCCGGGGCCTCGAACGGCACGTGGGACCAGCACGGCGATCTCAAGAAAGGCCACGAGAAAAATGCGTTCCAGACCGATCAAGCCGTCGCCGGACTGATCAAGGATTTGAAAGGTCGCGGGTTATTGGAGGAGACGCTCGTCGTCTGGGCGGGCGAATTTGGCCGCACGCCGCATTCCGCCGGACGCGACGGCCGCGATCATCATCCGGAAGGCTTCAGCGTGTGGCTGGCGGGGGCGGGCGTCAAAGGCGGGACGATTCACGGCGCGACCGATGAACTGGGCATGCATGCGGTCGAAAACGTGACCACGATCCACGATCTGCACGCGACCATTCTGCACCTTCTTGGGATCGATCACGAAAAGCTGACGTTCCGCTTTGGCGGGCGGGATTTTCGCCTGACCGACGTGCACGGCAACGTGGTCAACGCCATCGTGGCTTGAGCGACCGATTCAAGGCTGGTTTCGCTGCTGCTGGCTGTTCGCTCGATCAGAATGCCAGACTAAAAATCCCGTGCCTGCCATCGTAGATAAACAGGCAGTCAGCCAACACATCTCGCCCGATCAACGCCAGGATCCCTTGATGCTTGAGTTCCGATTCGATCACCGGGAGCGCGTTGAAGCTGAAAGCCAACTCGGGGTGAATCAAAATAAGGCTCGCATCGTACCGTTCAGGCAGATGGGAAACAACTTAATCCAGCCATCCAGCCGCTGCTTTTGTCGATCCCTCGAATCTCAAGACACGTCACGGCTTGGCCGCCACGCTGAACCGCGCTTCGTTCAGCGGACTCCATTCTCCGTTGGAAAACGCCCGGCACTTCACGACGCAGCTTTCGCTGATCGGAATCGGCGTCTCGAAGGTCTTTGCCTTCGGGGAAGTCTTTCCTCCGAGCGAGCGCGGATCGCTCCCGTCGAGCGTGAAGTAGATGGCGCCTTCCCCGGCTTTGAGGGTCAGGGCAAATCCTCGCGCCACGTGGCCGCCGTGTTGGTTGAGTGTGGGCGCCGCGAGATCCGGCCAGAGGCCTTGCATCCAGAGTTGGTCGAGGACTACCGTGGTGCGCTTGGGAAAGTATCCATTTACGATTCGATCGATGGCGGTCTTCCATTCCACGTCTCGCGTCAACGGCCCTGGATCGCCCCCATCCGGGCCGCGGCGGGACGGACCGCCGAAGGGGAATCCCCCTTGGATATCGCCCCAGCGCGCCGATTCGCAGACCACGGCGCGTTCGATTTCCTTTTTGCGTACGAGAAGCCGCGCCAGCACAGACTTCGGCGTAAGCGCGCCCTCGTTGAAGAAGTGCCGTTGAATGCGGTCCGCGACGAGCATACGGAATTCCGCGCTCTCCAGGCATTGCTGCCAGAGCCACTGGGGATTGCTTTGCTCGAACTGGTCCCCGGCCGGGAAAGGACCGGTGCGGTCCTCATCCAGCTCCAGCAGGGTATGCTCCGCGTCCCAGATGAAAAACCGGAAACCTTGATCGCCTTTTCGGCTGCGGATGCCGTACCAGTTATTCGCCATGTTGTTTCCCATGAACTTCGACGCCGGCGAGTCCATGTTGCCGCCATAGAAGATGACCAGCATGTAATCGATCAAGTTGACCGGATCGAGCAGCACGTCATATTTCGGATTGCGCGTGCCGTCGGGGTTGTTGCCAAGGGTTTTCTGATACGTTTCAGAATTGCCCAGCCCGGATTTGGCCAGGGCGTAGAGACGCTTCCACGCTTCGATGTTGCCGTCCGTGGCGTAAGGCGAGGTTTTCTGGCCGGCGCCGGAAGCGAAGCCGCCGCGATTCTTGATCACGTCGTAGTCGTCCTTGTTGCCCCCGAGATAACTCTCCGCGAAGGACGCCTCCGCCCGTTCGCAGGTGTTGTACAGGCCCCAGTACTGGCCGTTGATGTAGAGATGATAGAAATTGCCGCGCGCGGCCGGATGGCCCATGGCCAGTTGGGTGTCGCGGTTGAATTGGTCGCGAATGAAAATCGCCTGCGGATCGCCGCCCATGTGCCACGAATAATTCTGCGCCGTCCGCAAATCGAATCCGTCGAATTCCTTCGCGGCGTCCTTGCCGAACACAGGGTGGTTCAATTTTCCGTCGCCGTATTCTTTGCGGAAGAAAAAGCGAAAGGAATGTTTGGGGTTCATCGGCATCCGGCTGAACCCGCCGCGAATGCGGATGCCGCAATCGATCTGAAAACCGTCGCTGCCGTCCGGTTGGATCAGCTCCAGCGAGCAAAGTTTCTCGTTCTCGCGCCCCGAAAGTCTGGCTTCCGCATAAATGCCCCGCTCTTTTCCGAACAAATCTTCCAGGTCCATGACGAGCGACATGGACGGCAGCGACTTGAGGTCGCCAATGATACCGTCCCGATACTTGGGATCCTCGACGACTCTTGGATCCATGCCGAAATCCACTTTGTTGGGGCCCCACATGTAAGGCCAGCCCGCGGGCGGCAAACCATCGTTCGACTGGCGAATCACGTCGGCGGGAAAAATGTAAGTGTGGGTTTTAACTCGGATTTCCTTCGCGCCTTTCTTGATGGCGGCGGCTCGCAAGACCGTGGTCTGTTCGATCTTGATCGGGCCGGTGAAAAGCGTGCCGTTCGTCGCGCTGGGCGTAGTGCCGTCCGTGGTGTAAAGAATCTCGACGCCCGCCACGCTGGCCGTCAGACGAAGCTCAAAGGGCCGTTCGAAGCAGCCACGCTTTTGGCTGAAACTGACTTCGACCGGTTTCTCCTTCTTTTTGGCGGCCGCACCAGCCGCGTTTTTGTCTGCTGGCGCGGCGGTGGCGAGGCTGATCAAACTCACACTCAAACTCAGCGCAAGCGCAAATCTGCTAAGCCGCGGTTGCGACGTTTGGGAGTGCGTGAGTCCTCTCCGCTCCTTCCACGGCTCCGTGACCTGTTTCCCAATCCCAAGGGGGTTGCGGCTCTCCCAAGGCCGAAGACGAAACCCCGTTGGGGTTGGGCCGACGTCCTCCCAATCCGCCAGGGTGGCTCGTTCCTCGCAACCCTGGGCTTCGGGGTAGAATCCCCTTGGGATTCTTAAGGATGAGGGAGAAGGTGAAAACAATCGCCCCGCGATTCTAGATTTGCCTGAGGTGTTAATGGAATTCATGCGTCACTTCGGTTGGGGGCTGTCGGATTTGGGTTGGTTGGGGCGTTGCTTGGCGAGTTCCGTCCGCGCCGCCTGTAGTTCTTCCGCGCTCAATCGCCCGTCGCGATTCTTATCCGCCTGCTGCATGATCACCTCGCGGGAGGGTCCTTGTGGCCGTCCAAAGCTGGGTGGACGCGGCCCGCCGCCAAAGAATCTTGGCACGCCTTCGATCTTGCCGGCCTCGGCGTCTTTGCGCATCGCTTCTGATTCTGCCGCGTCGAGGTTGCCATCGCCATTCTTGTCATACTTCTTTCTGACTTCCTCGAACTGCTTGCGCATTCCTTCGCGGGCGGCCTGGCTTTCTTCCTCGTCAAGAGTTCCGTCCTCGTCCTTGTCGTATTTCTTGACCACTTCGGGCGGCAGCATGAAGCCCATCCTCCCGCGCCGGGCGGCTTGAAGCTTTTGCGCCGCGACGGCTTTTCGCATGGCCTCCCGTTCTGACTCGCTCAGTTTGCCGTTGCCATCCTTGTCATATTTCTTCAAGGCCGCGGCACGGCGGGGGCTGAGGGCAGGACGGGCGTCACTTTGGGCTTCAACCCGCGTTGCCCATCCGCCAAGAGACAGACACAACGCCGTGCCAGCGAGAAAAGTTTTGATTTTCATGTTCCACGTAGATGACTATTACGCTCCGGATCGGTTACGCCACCAGATTGATTCCCACAGATTACTGACCACTGACCACTGAAAACCGATCACTGACAACTGACAACTGGCTACGGCTTCTTCACCAGCGCCTTGATCTGCTCGGGCAGCTCGAACTTCGAGTCTTCGACCTTGTTCAGTTCGTATTGGCTCAGGATCATGGTTTGCTCGATTGGGCCCATCCGCTGCGTGACTTTCGTGGCAAAGAGGACGTCGTTGAACTTCTTGTACTCTTCCAGGACGTTGGTGGCCTGGACCGGGCCGAAAGGCGATTCCTGCGTCATGATCATGCCGGCGAGCAGGCCAGTTTTCACATCGTAAAACTCGGTGACTTCCTGGCCGTTCTTCTTGACCAGTTTCAACTTGTAGCATTCTTTCTTCTCGAACTGCGCTAACTCCAGCGTCTCCATCGATTTGTAATCTCCCTCCGCGTGCAGAATCGAATCGAAGTCCGCCTGGTCCCGCATCTGTTCGAGTTGTTTGCCTTCCATCAGCATCGGCCCCATCGCCGCGTTCAAGGACCACGCCACCTTGCCGTCGAACCCGGTCAACACGTCGCCCATGGCCGGGATGTTGACCTTGACGAGCAGTTTGTTGGGGCGTTTGTGAAAGACTTCCAGGTCGCCCGTGAGACCCTGGGCGGGCATCTCGAATTTACCCTTGGCGTGTTGCGATTGGATTTTCAGATAAGCCTCCTTGCCGCCGATGGCTTTGAGGAATTTGGCGATGACTTCCGAAGCAGCCGGCAACTTGGCGGATGATCCTGTCTCTTTCGGTTTGTCCGCCTGCGCTGCAGCCTCGAACAGGGCGGCGGAATGGAGATAAACCGCCAGTCCGAGCACGGCGGCGAGATTGTGATTTGTGAAATTGTTTTTCATGTCGTTCGTCAGTGGTCGTTTAGCGTTTGTTTGTTTCGTCTTAGCTTAGATTCTCGACTGTCCGTTTTCCGAGCCGGTAGGGCTGCGCTGCCGCGCAGCCGACTTCACGCGGATGCGGCGGCGCAGCAGCGCCGCCCTACCGATGGCTGGTTCCCGGTCCTGTTTCGCGCGTCGCGTCTCACTCCCGGCGGCGGCTGTCCGTGCGCCGGCCATCGGGAACCTTCTCCCGCCGCTGGGCGGAAATCCATTTGAGCGCCGCCAATAAAGGCGCATCTCGTCCGGCGAGCAAATCTTTTCGCAGCAGCGGCACCCTTTCATCGGGAATGACGCCGCGGCCTTCGAGCCGGACGCCCGAACCGGTCACAAAATCCGCGAAGGCGTGATACAGAACGTCGCCGTTCGGCAAACGGTCCCAAACCGCAGGCAACGCCTGGCCGGGAGTGGTCTGGCCGAAAATCCGCGCCCGTCGCACGTCCTGCATTCCGCCCGCGAAAATCTCCGCCGCGCTGAGCGAAGCGCCGTCAGTGAGAATGGCCACCGGGCCGGAGAAGGGCTCGACCCGCTGGCCGGCGGGGTTCACCCGGCGGGGATTGGCGAAGAACTTCAGTTCGTTGCCGCGCATTTTCAGCGTGCCCAGGGAAAGCGGCTCGTTCAAAAAGTGTCCCGCCAACCCCATCACCATGCCGGCGATTCCCCCGAGATTTCCCCGCAGATCGATGATAACGCCGTCCGCATCCCGGAACTCCTCAACGGCCTGATCGAACAGGCCGGCCACGGGAATCATGAAGAGATTGAATCGGATCAACCCGATGCTCAGCCCGGATTCCGGTTTGAGGCGTTCGTGTTCCAGACGCGCATAAACCGGCGGCAAGAGACCGAGCTTGGCCAGCAGCCCTTTCGCGGGTTGCCGTTCCAGTTGCACCGTGAGGGCCTGGTCCGCGTCGTTCAAAAACTCAACTTGGACGACCGATCCTGGCCGCCCCAACAGAAGCGCCTTGGCCATGCGCCAGGCCATGAACTGGGCTTTGGCAGGCTCGAGATCGGACGGTAGCTTTTCCAGCCGATCCGCCAGGCGCCTCGGACCAACCGCCTGCACGACCCAACCGGCTTTGACCCCGGCGGCTTGAGCGAAGCTGGCGTCTTCTACGCGGCTGACCACGATTTGTTGATCGACCAGGCGAACGTCGAAACCGATGTCCCCGTGCAATCCGCTGGACGGTGCCTCCTCTTCATCCTCCTCGGATTCGTCGGGAGAGGTTTGGGCATTTGTCTTCGAGTCGCGCGCAGCGGATTTCTTCGGGTGGGCGGAGCGCTTCACTTTTTGCGGATCGAACGCGTCGGCCAGCGAGCCGGGGATGATGGTCATGTGGGACTGGCCCAAGTGGCTGAGCATCTGTTGGATCACCACGCGGAGTTCGTCCACCGTGTTTGCCGCTTCGGCCTTGGGCCGAAATTCCTCGCGGACGGCGAGCCAGTTCACGCCGTTGAAATTGGTGTCAAAGTGGCTTTCGTAAATGATCTGCCAGGCGGCTTCGAACGTCTCGACGCCCTGGGCGAGCGGTGCGCTAGCGGCACTGGCAGCGCTGGTGGCTTTGGCTCGCGCTTTTTGCGCGGCGCAGCCAACCGACAGCGCCAGCAATCCGAGGCCCATGACTCGACAAAGCCGCAGGGCAATGTTCCAGAACGGGGTCATCTCTGAAATCATCAACCGAGCGGTCGGCCTAGCCGCTCGCCCGGTTGAATCAGGTTGGGCACCAACGTAACGAACGCTCCGGGGAAATCAAGCTCTTCACTTCAGCCCGCAATTGCTCAATTGCTGGCGGTCTGCCGTTGCTTTTTGTCGCAGCGCCGCCTAGCCTTTAACCAGTTCGTGATTTTCCGCCCGGGTACCTCTGAGATTACGACATCTGCGCAGCGCCTACTTAATTATGCGAAGTCAAAGTTTACGAACGTCATGACAGCATTCGGCGTTCGTCGTCTTAAGTGCGATCTTTGTGTCCGCCGTAGCGTTGGTGGGCCAGGACGACACGACTCAAGCCGTCGCAGGCAGCGGAAGTAAACCCGCTTCGTCGAACGTCGGCCCCAGACTCCAGGTGCCAAATCCCGTTCACGATTTTGGCACCGTCAAGCAAGGTCAAGTTGTTCGGCACGATTTCAAGCTGGTCAACGTCGGCGACCAACCCCTCGAAATCACCGACGTCAAACCTTCCTGCGGCTGCACGACCGCCGGACAATGGAGCCGAAGTATTCCGCCAGGTGAATCGGGGACCATCCCCCTCCAACTGGAGACGAGCCGCTTTGCCGGCGTGGTGAGCAAGACCATTTCCGTCACCACCAACGACCGCACCGAGCCCGTCCGGATCCTCGAAATCAAGGCGGACATCTGGACTCCGATCCATCTTTCGAGTGCAGTCGTGGTATTCCCCGCATTGACGAACGCCGATCAAATCGTCACGCAACCCGTCACCATTCGCCAAGATATGGGCACCCTTTATCCGCAGGTCCGGATCCGCGACGCCGTTTAGCCAGGCCTCTGCCGCTGACGGATGCGCCGTTGTCAAAGCGGTGGTCACACTCTGGAAGATTTCCGATCGGGAAGCTGCCTCGCCCAGTTGGCCAATCCATTGTGCGGCGTTCGCAGGATTGGCCTCGGCCCACTTTCGCGCCGTCGTAATTAACGCGGACGTTCGAGCCTGGCTTTCGGGGAACTGCGCCGCCCAGGCCGTGGCGTTTTGTGGATCGCTATTCGACCACGACCGCGCCACCGCCACGAGGCTGCTCTCTCGCAAGCGCGGATCTTCAATCCGTTCCGCCCAGGCCGCGGCGGCCTTCAGATCCTTCCCGGCCCATTGAAAAACCGCATAATCCAAAGCCTCCGCGCGTCCCGGTCCTTCAGGAAACTGGATCGCCCATTCCGAACCGCGCTTCGGGTCTTGTGTCGAAATCATTTTGGCCAGCTTGACGAAGACTTTGTCTCGAATCTCCGATTCCGGAAGCTGGGCTGCCCAGTTGTACGCCGCTTGGGGATCTTTCTGCCCCCAGGCCCAAGTGACCCCTTCCAAAGCGTTCAACCGCAAACTCGCATCGGACAACCCCTCCGCCCAGGCCAAGGAACTTCCCAAATCCGTCTGCCCCCACTTCATGCCGATGGCGTTGTGCGCGCTTTGGGCAAGCTGCGCATCCGGCAGGCGAGTCGCCCACTCGGCAGCCTGCGCCATGTTCCCGCGAGCGACGGCTTCCACAACCGCTTTGACGAAATTGTGCCGATCTCTGAATTCATCTAAAACGTTGAGAAACTCCAGCCCTTGATCGAGGTCGCGCTCGGCGACAAGTTCGGCGACTTTGCTCAAGATTTCGGCGCGCTGCGATCCATTCAAATCGTCCACCTTGGACTTGAACGCGGCGAAGAGATGCGCGAAGTCAGGCCGTGCCTCCGTCTTGGCGGCCTTCATCAAAGCGAGCAAGTCCTCGTGCGGAGTAGCCGGCGCGGCCGGGTCCGGTTTGGACTCAGGAAGTGGGCTTCCGGACCGAGGTTCGCGCGACGCGAGCCGCCAGCGTGAGGAAGTAACCGCGGGATTCTCCGGGGCCGTTCCCGCCAGGGCGGTGGTTGCCCGATTGGAGATCCGTCGGTTCGCTCCCATGCTTCTGGTCCGGTTTGGGAATCAGAAGTCCGATCCCGATCACCGCCAGCGCGGCCAGGGCCAGGAAGAATAGCGCGGACTTTCGCATCGGATTCATCCACGGTGAAGGTGATCGGAGCATCCTTGGGCAGGATGTCGCGAACGTTGCTCGTGAGCACGGGCGCCGTCGTATCCACAATCGTGAAGGTCGCGGTGCAACTTGCCGAGTTGCCATGGATGTCCGTTGCCGTGAAGGTCACCGTTGTGCTCCCGGTCGCGCCACACCCGTCTGAGAGTCCCTTGAAGTCGTTTCCAGATTTGGCAATCGCACAGTTGTCTGTTGCCGAGAATGAATTCAACCAAGCGTTCAACGCCGCTGGATTTCTTTGGCCATCGCATTCCACGACCAAGTCCGGCGGGCACTTCAGGACCGGGAGTTCCTTGTCCTCGACCGTGACCGTGAATGTGCACGTGGCAGTCTCGCCAAAAAGATCTGTAGCCGTCGCGGTCACCGCCGTGGTGCCGGTCAGGAAGAACGATCCCGGTGCTTTCGAATAAGTCACCGTCGGGGAATAAACGCCGGTCGCGGTCGCCGCGAAACTCACAATGGCGCCGCATTGGCCGGGATCGTTGGGCTTGATGATGTTGGCGGGACAGACAATCTGTACCTTGGGCGGGCACGGCAACGCATAAAAGCCTCCGTCGCAGCCGGAGTTCCTGCGCAACGCAAAATGTCCGTCCATGCTCTCGAAGTAGATGACGAAACTCCCACCACTTCCGGCATTGAACGAAATCGTCCCGGAAACCGGGATGGTCGTCGAAGGCACAACCACCGTGCAGTCCGCACGCCGGACGCTGTAAGTCATCGTCGTTGCTTGCGGGTCTGCTCCTCCGATGGCGGGCGAGTCTTTGAGCACGCTGATGTTGACGTTCTCATTCGGAGCCGCGTTGACGAGCCAAGCTTGTTCGTGATGCTCGAGATAGAGCAACGAATGGGCAAAACCGATTTCCAGCCGTTTGTCCGGCGAGCCGAGTTTGTAATGCGCGGCTTGACCCGTGCGCCGGATCGCCAAGTCGTAAGTAACACCGCCCTGAAACGTCAAACTCAGTGTACCGATGGTGGCAGTTGACCGTTGGTGTACGGGATGACCATGACCGGTGTTGAAAAAGGCTCAACAACGTTTGTAGTTTGATCGACGGTGCCAAACGTGTAGTTGGCTGTGCAAAGATTCATCTCGGTGCAGTCACCGCCGTTAAAGTCGAAAACGCAGACGGTCTGGCTCTGAGCACCTGATTGCAAACGGGCACGGACCCAGGCCAACGCAGTGCCCGTGCCTGATTTCACCGTGCGGAACGCGTTGTTGCCAGTCGTATGCCAGGCGGCCGCAATCAACGCGGAATTGGACACGGTAAACGTCTGCAACGGGGGATCACATCTGCATTGGCCGGTCGGATTTGCAGCCGTGCTTCCGAGGAACATTCCGTTCAAATAGAAGCTCAAGGGATCCGCTCCGCACGTCGCTAAGATTTCGAAGACGATGCTTTGTGGCTTTGTGGCGTGCTGGCCGTCAAAATCTTGACATCCCCGCTCTGATTCGGGCTGACAAGGTTGATTTGGGCTTCGAAGCATGCCCCCCGATCAACGAGCGAAAGACACGCAGCACTCTCCTCTTGACTCGAGTTTGGAATGGCTGGGCAGATATCGCACACGTCGCCAACACCATCACCGTCCGCATCCGCCTGGTTCGGATTAAACGTATAGGGACAGTTGTCAACAACGTTGAGCACTCCGTCGTGATCGACGTCGGGATCCAATTCGACGTGGAGCGCGCTGTCGAGCACGCGATACCAATCATTCTGGAAGCTGTCAGAGCCACAACAGTAATCCCATCCCAGCCAAACCACAGTTCCAGAGCCAACCTGTTTCACCCAGACGAGATCGGTCGTAGCGTTCGCATAGATGAGGGCGGCACCTGCGGGTCTGCTGCCGCTGGTAAAGTGCGTTGTGCAGCTCAAATCGCGCAGCGTGGCTGGGCCGCCGGCGAAAGTGGTCCCGACGGCACCGGCCTGCAGGCTGCCCGCAACGGCCTCATTAGCTATAGCCTGTTGCGAAATAGGCTTATTCGCGAGCGGTTTTCTTGCGACTGGCAGGGGGTCTTGCTGGGATCAAGCGCTCCTTATTTGCAAGGCTCAGTTCACGCAAGCGTTCCTGCAAGCGG